>VBCL01000225.1 GCA_005888865.1 Betaproteobacteria bacterium
CCATTCGGTGCGCTCCTGTTTCTCGCCGTTCTTGTCTTTCCAGGTATCGGTCGTCGCCACCCGGATGTTGGTCACCGCATCGCCGCCGGTCGTGTAGCGCGTCTCGGGATCCCGGCCGAGGTTGCCGACCAGAATGACTTTGTTTACGGATGCCATCGCGAAACCCCCCATCAACTCGATGGCGCGATTGTAAAGCATGATCGCGCTCATCGAGTTCGGCCGGACGGCCTAGCTCGGGACGAAACTCTCCGTGTGTCGGTGGAGGCTATTCGACGGTGATCTCCCCGGCGCGCACGAACTTGTCCTCGTTGCCGAAATCGTCGGCGACCGTCAGCCAGATGGGGTACGAACGAGCATTGATTTCGGGGCCGAAGCTTACGACCAGATGCAGGGCTACGCTGAGCCCGGTTGGACCGCTTCCTGTTACGGTTGTCTCGGCGAGAACGAGCTGGGCCGACGAGGTGAAAAGCGGCGTCTCGCTGCCGGGGGCTGACCCTGGGCCGCAGTTCGCCGGGCGCTGCCCACCACCGTGATGCGTTTGCGCTGCGTTGCTGCCGCCGACCCCGCACAAACTGAACGTGTTGCTGGCCTCATCCCAGCGCACCCAGAGCACGGGCTGACCGTAGTCGCCGATCCGGAAATCGAGCGACTTGAGGTCGCGCCAGGTCTCGCCATCGGGCACAGTCCACACGATGTCGAACGCGATCGTATCGCCGTTCTCGACGACCGCCTGGTCGGGACTCAGATCGAAGGCGCCAATGGTGAGCGTCGTATCCCGGATCGTCGCCTGTGCGGTGCCGGCGAAGATCGTTGCATTCACTGCCGAGGACAAGTCCACAAAGAAAGTCTCACTCGGCTCCTGAATGCCGTCGCCGAGTATCGTCACGTTGATATTGGCCGTCGACTGGCCGGGCGTCGTGGGCATGGTCGTGATGTTCAACGTGCCGCTGGTCCCGATGTAATCGGCCCTAAAGCTGCTAAGCGTGCGCGCCTTGGCTGTTCCATCGCGCGTGGCGAAGTGCACGGACACCGGCAGCGAGGTCGGGTGGCTGAGCGTCACGGGGAAGGAAACGGTCCGGGTGGACCCGGCAATGGCGGGCTCGCTCACCGAGATGCTGCCGACCGAAATGCTCGGTGTGCCGTCGTCGTCGACGATCGTGCCTATCGCAAAACAGCCCTCGGGAGGGCAGTTCAAACCACCGCCTTGTGGCAAGACGACAGACAGTAGGATGTGCTCGTCCGGCTCGATCGCGTTATCGCCGCAGATCGTGACCCCGAAGTTCAAGGTACCGGGGAGCGAGTTTGCCGGGATGGAGAACGGCGAGTTGGAGAATGAGATGAAGTCCACACCCGGGCCGCAGGTGGCACCCGGGGTTGGCGGATTGAAGAGAAATCCAGCGGGGGCAGGTGCCGCGGAAACAAACCCATTGACCGTCGCGGTAGTCGGACCTTGCCACGACAGCGGAAACCTGATGACACTGGTAGTCCCGGCGCCGCCCTCGAAGATCTTCTGGTCCGTAAGGAATAGAACTGGCTGAGCCAGCGTCACCGTCCACACCGCGGACGCGACGACAAACAGCAACCCCTGCGCCGCGCGAGTCAGCAGGCTTTCAAAACTCGGTGCGCGCGTGAAACTTCCCGGCGACGGCCGGGCGCGATCAATCGCAGTCATGGAAATCCCCCCTGGTCTCGAATCTTCCGGCGTTAGGCCGGATCGTTACGCTGTCGTCGAACGGACTTGCGTTTTCTGACAGTCCGATTCACTACGCTCGCGCGTGACTAACACTGCGCCCATGACGCGAAACGTGTCAAGAGCAGTGGCGGACGGGCTGTAGGGTACGAAGAATTTCTACTCCGCGATCGCGTTTCGATCGACCTTTATAACGATGGCGCGGACGCAAGATAGGAACCCGTTGCAACTCGGCGCCAGTGCGGCCGGAGAGAGGAAGGCTTCGAACGAACGATCGAAAAAGGGTACACTAGCAGGTTGCCCTTTCGCATCTCTCCTCTATGGAATACATCCGCATCCGCGGCGCACGCACGCATAACCTCAAGAACATCAACCTCGATCTGCCGCGGCATCGGCTGATCGTCATCACCGGCCTCTCCGGCTCGGGCAAGAGCTCGCTCGCTTTCGACACGCTCTACGCCGAGGGGCAACGGCGCTACGTCGAATCGCTCTCGACATATGCCCGGCAATTTCTGCAGCTGATGGAAAAGCCCGACGTCGATTTGATCGAGGGCCTGTCGCCGGCGATCTCCATCGAGCAGAAGGCGACCTCGCACAACCCGCGCTCGACCGTGGGCACGGTCACCGAGATCCACGATTACCTGCGCCTGCTCTTCGCGCGGGTCGGCGAGCCCTATTGCCCGAATCACCCCGAGCAGAAGCTCGCGGCCATGACGATCTCGCAAATGGTCGACGCGGCGCTGATGCTGCCCGAAGAATCCAAGTTGATGATTCTCGCGCCGGCGGTCGTCAACCGCAAAGGTGAGCAACAGGAGCTTCTCTTCGAGCTGCGCGCCAAAGGTTTCGTGCGCGTGCGCGTCGATGGCAAGGTATACGAGATCGACGCCGTGCCGCATCTCGCGAAGAACAGCAAGCACACGCTCGAAGTCGTGGTCGACCGGCTGCGCGTTCGCCCGGATTTGAAGCAGCGGCTGGCCGAATCCTTCGAGACGGCGCTTCGCAACGGCGACGGTCGTGCGCTCGCCGTCGACATGGACACGGGCGAGGAGCACCTGTTCTCGGCCAAGTTCGCCTGTCCGATATGCAGCTATTCATTGCAGGAGCTCGAGCCGCGCCTGTTCTCGTTCAACAATCCGATGGGTGCCTGCCCGCGCTGCGATGGCTTGGGCTCGATCAGTTTTTTCGACCCGAAGCGCGTTGTCGGCTTTCCGCAGCTCTCGCTCGCGTCCGGCGCGATCAAGGGTTGGGATCGACGTAATCAGTTCTACTTCCAGATGCTGCAGAGCCTCGCGAAGCATTACGGCTTCGATCTCGAGCGGCCCTTCGACCGCCTGCCCGAGCGCGTGCAGCAGATGATTCTCTACGGCAGCGATAAGGAAAAGATCGCCTTCCAGTACCTGTCGGAGCGCGGCAAGCCGATGGTGCGCGAGCACGCCTTCGAGGGCATCATCCCCAATCTCGAGCGCCGTTATCGCGAGACCGATTCGATCATGGTTCGCGAGGAGCTGGCGAAGTACCTCAATTCCAAGCCGTGTCCGGAATGCGACGGCACGCGGCTGCGGCGCGAGGCGCGTTACGTGAAGGTCGGCGGGCGGGCGATTTACGAGGTGAGCAATTGGCCGCTCAAGGAGACGGGCGAGTTTTTCCGGAACCTGAAGCTCGAAGGCCAGCGACAGGCGATCGCCGACAAGATCATCAAGGAAATCGTCAACCGGCTGCAGTTTCTGAACAACGTCGGCCTCGATTACCTGGCGCTCGACCGTTCCGCCGAAACCCTCTCCGGCGGCGAGTCGCAGCGCATCCGGCTCGCCTCGCAGATCGGCTCCGGACTGACCGGCGTCATGTACGTGCTAGACGAGCCTTCTATCGGCCTGCATCAGCGCGACAACGACCGCCTGCTCACCACGCTGAAGCACCTGCGCGACCTGGGCAACAGTGTGATCGTCGTCGAGCACGACACCGATGCAATCCTTGCGGCCGACCATGTCGTCGACATGGGCCCCGGCGCAGGCGAGCACGGCGGGCAGATCGTCGCGCAAGGGACGCCCGAGGATATCCGCCGCGCGGCGCATTCGCTTACCGGGCAGTATCTCGCGGGACACCGGCAGATTCCCACTCCGACGCATCGTCACAGGATCGATCCCGGCCGCATCCTGACGATCACCGGCGCGAGTGGCAACAATCTCAAGGGCATCACGCTCCGGCTGCCGGTGGGGCTTTTCGTCTGCGTGACCGGCGTCTCCGGTTCCGGCAAGTCGACGCTTATCAACGACACCCTGTACAACGCAGTGGCGCGGCATCTTTACGGCAGCGCCGCCGAGCCTGCGCCGTACGAGGAACTACAGGGTATCGAGCACTACGACAAGGCGATCAGCGTCGATCAGAGTCCGATTGGGCGCACGCCGCGGTCGAATCCTGCGACATACACGGGATTGTTTACGCCGATCCGCGAGCTTTTCGCGCAGGTCAAGGAAGCGCGCGAGCGCGGCTATGGTCCAGGGCGCTTTTCGTTCAATGTCAAGGGCGGCCGTTGCGAGGCCTGCCAAGGCGACGGGCTGATCAAGGTCGAGATGCACTTCCTCCCCGATGTCTACGTTTCCTGCGACGTCTGTCACGGCCAGCGCTACAACCGCGAAACGCTCGAAATCCAGTACAAGGGGCGCAACATTCACGACGTGCTGTCGATGACGGTCGAGCAGGCCTATGCTTTCTTCGAGCCGGTACCGGTCGTCGCGCGGAAGCTCTCCACGCTGCTCGACGTGGGGCTGGGATACATCACGCTGGGACAATCGGCGACGACGCTATCCGGCGGCGAGGCGCAACGCGTGAAGCTCGCGCTCGAGCTGTCCAAGCGCGACACGGGCCGTACGCTTTACATTCTCGACGAGCCGACGACCGGGCTCCACATCGCCTGCGCGATCACGGCAATACCGTCGTCGTGATCGAGCACAATCTCGACGTCGTCAAGACGGCCGACTGGATCATCGACATGGGCCCTGAAGGCGGCGCGGGCGGCGGACGCATCATCGCCGAGGGGCCGCCTGACGAGCTCGTCAAAGCGACCGGGAGCTACACGGCGCGCCATCTCAAGCCGGTACTCGAGCGCCACGCCAAGCGCGGCGCGATGACCTCCGTGGGAACGCGCGTGAACGGTCGCGCCAAGAAAGCCGCCGCGGACCTGCTCGGCTAGCTGCAAAAAGGTAAGCGCGCGAAAGCTGGTTCGCGATCGCGGCGTGCCGCTGGTACTTGGCACGTGTGGCGCAAGGCGCGTCGTCGAGCGGGTGACCCGGCTTGCGGCGGCCACTCAACCCACGAGTGGCCGCGCACAAGCCACCCGCTTACGACGACTGCGCCACAATGCGCCAGCGTCCCAGCGGCACGCCGCCTGGCAGCGTCGCCCGATTGCTGGGTGCACCGTGCGCTAACGATGCGTGCCGGGGAGCGGCGAAAGCCTGGTGGGCGCTCGTTAGCCGCGCCGGCCGCGCCGGGACCCGTAGGCCGGCGTCTGCGGCGCTCGGGCGCCAGACAGGCTTCGCCGCTGAACGCGACGCCGATCATCGCGGTATTCAGCAAAAACCACAAAAAAAGCGCGGCGGAGGCCGCGCTTTCTCTTGCTGCTAAGGCGTTACTGAATCGTGATCTGCTTCGCGTTCGCCTTGGCGATCTTCGGCAGCGTCAGTTGCAGCACGCCGTCGACATGCTTCGCCTGGGCGGCGTTCGCATCGACCGCTTCCGGCAGGCGGATTGCACGGCTCGCCTTGCCGAAGCTGCGTTCGCGCCACAGCGCCTTGCCATTGGCCTCGATCTCTTGGCGATACTCGACGGCAATGGTGACATCGCGGTCTTCGACCTTGACTTCGATCTTGTCCTTGGCGACGCCAGGGACTTCGGCCTTGACGACGTACGCTTCCGGGGTCTCGACGACGTCGAGATCGATGCTGCCACCGGCAACGCGCGCGGTGCCGTTGACGGGCGCGAAGAACGCGCCCAGCGCCCGGTCGAGCGGACTCTCATAACCTAACAATTGGGCGGCAGTCACTTGCCGCCGACGCCCGAAAGATGGCGCTGCCGCCCTCGATTTCAAGGGGCCGGCTCGTCGATGTGGGTTCCGGCGGACGCGTCGAGCTGCGGCTCAGTGGGAGAAGCGGCCTTGGAGAGCGCGGCGAGAATGCCCTGCAACAGCGCCGTCGGAGTCGGCGGGCAGCCGGGAATCGCGACGTCCACGGGAATGACGTTCGCGACCCGTCCAAGGCTCGCATAACTCTCGCCGAAGATGCCGCCGCTGCAGCCGCAGTCGCCGGCCGCAATCACGAGCTTGGGGTCCGGGGTCGCGTCGTAGGTGCGCTTGAGCGCGATCGCCATGTGCTTCGACACCGGCCCCGTGACGAGCAGCACATCGGCGTGTCTGGGACTCGCGACGAACCTGATGCCGAGCCCTTCCAGGTTGTAATAGGGGTTGGAGAGGGCGTGGATCTCCAGCTCGCAGCCGTTACACGACCCTGCGTCGACCTGGCGGATTGTCAACGCGCGGCCCAG
>VBCL01000226.1 GCA_005888865.1 Betaproteobacteria bacterium
ACCACCCTCATCGGGCGCTCGGAAGACCGAGCCGCTCGACCAGCACCGCAGCGCGCTCGCCCTTGATGGCCTGCACTGCTCGCTCGGTCTGTCTGGAGGGAACCTCGAGCACGTAGGCATTCGCCTGGGTCGGACCATCCACGATGCGGGCGCCGGCGCCGCGCAGGATGCGCTGTACCTCGCCTTCCGTGGTCGCCGGGTCGAACACGACGACGAGGCTTCCGATGGCTTGCACGGTGTCGTTGCGTGCGCCAAGCGTTCGATAGGGCGCCGGTGCCTCGGGGCCCGCCAGCAGCAGCCCGCCGAGCCCGATGATTACCGCGAACTGCGCTGCGCTCGCCCAAGGCCACCACCGCCGCGCGAGCTCGGACGAACCGCGCGGTGGCCTCGTGGAGGCTCTGCCCTGCCTTGGTGCGTCGAGTTGGCGGCGCAGGTTGCCGAACGCGGCGGAGGCGCCCGGCGTCGCCTCGCCGGCGAGGCATGCGGCGTGCAGGTCACGCAACCATGCGACCTCCTGTTGGCAGCGCGGGCATTCGCCAAGGTGTTGCTGGACCAAGGCGAGCTCATCGCCCTTCAAGGTCCCATTGACGAACCATGGCAGCAGAACGTCTGCCACCTTATGCGCAGCAGCGTCGAATCGAATCACACCACCGGACATACTGGCTCCTCTCCGCGGGTCGCCCGCTTTAGACTTGGGTGAGCCGCAACATTCGTGCTCACCGTGTCATGCGACCGGCAAGCCTGGCGTCCGATACCCCCGCTGATAAGCTCGGCATCGCTTTCAGTGTAAACCGGTTCGTGGCGGAGATATTCCATGCCGGGAGGGCAACCCACCCGCGTCCGCGGGAGCGTCGAAGTCGAGGCGCGACGAGAGCCGTCGCCCTTCCAAGGCACTCCAGCGCGAAGGACGACCGCGGGGCGCGCGAGCAGCCACGTCCTGATCAAAATCCGTGCATCCCGATCGGATCAAGCCTCGGCGCGGGTTTACGCGCGATGGGCGCCGACCTATCCACAATTTCTGTGGATGAACCTACATCTCGCGCGCGATCTCTCTCGTCACGTCGATGACCATCTCTCGCCAATGCTCGCCTTCGTGCTTACGGCGGATGCGCATCGTGGGATACCACGGGCTGTCGGCGCGATGCATCATCCATCGGACCGCCGCGGGTTCATTCAGCAGGAGCCACGTTGGCTTCGCTAGGGCCCCGGCCAAGTGCGCCACCGCAGTGTCCACGGTGACGACCGCATCGAGCGCGAGGATGGCATCGCGCGTGTCGCCGAAATGCCGAAAGGCGGAGCCAGCGTTTTCGATACCGTGGTCCGATAGCTGTTGCTCCTCGTCCTGTGCAACCTCCTTCTGCAGCGAAACGAGCTTTGCGTTCAGGTCGAGCAGGGGCAGGAAATGCGCCAGGTCCGCGTTGCGAGTCCGATCGAACGCACTGCCGGACCAGATAAGGCCGATCTTCAAACCGTTTCCCCATCGGGCCGAAAAACTGCTGTCGCCGGAAGGGGTGGCGAGAACGTAAGGGCAGGTGGCGGGAAGGTCTGCGGCGCGGAAATCGAGAACATGCGGCAAGCTCAACAGCGGAACGTAGCAATCGAACGTGTCTTCGGCGACCGGGCGCGACCGGGCTGTAATCGCTTCTACGCCGGACATCGCCGACACCAGAGGCAGCACCGGCGTCGGACACTCAATGCTCACCCGACCATCGAAGCGAGCCAGGGTATTGAATGACATCACCGAGTCACTGCTCCCGATGCACGAGGAGGGTCCGGCCCTGCAACGGCTCGCCTTTCCACTTCGGCCTGGTGTAGCGATAGGGAGAGAACGTAGTCGCGGTAGGTATAGCGTAGCGCCACTCCGATTCCTTCCACGCCTCCTCGAGCTGACCGAGGGCTTCCAGGCTCAAGGCACGGTTGGCATGCGCGGTGGCGGACGTCGCATCGAGCAACAAGGCCTGGTCATAGTGCTCGAGCGCTTCGGCGTGTCGCGCGCGCCGCGCGTACATGGCTCCCAAGCCGGTTCGAGCCGATGCGAGCCTGGGATTCGCTGCGACAGCGTCTTCGAAGCACGCGGTTGCCTTCTCGACTTCGTCGAGGTACTGCCATGCAAGACCGAGATTGGTGAGCAGCGCCGCCCGCAGGTACGGCCGAATGGACGGGCGCTCGAGCGCCTTCAGATACAGCGCCGCCGCCGCGTGATAATCGCGTCGGGAAAGTGCATTGTCGGCGTTCGCCGTCAGATGGGACATGTTGGGGTCGTTGCGGTCCACCCAATGTCCTTTCCCTGGGTTCTCCGAAGTTGTCCGCCGGGCCCCAATGACTCTACAACAATGGATACAAGAACGAAAACGGCCGCAGAGCGCGGCCGCTTTCGACGCATGGTGGTAGCGAGCGAGGGACTCGAACCCCCGACCAAAGGATTATGATTCCTCTGCTCTAACCAGCTGAGCTAGCTCGCCAAAGGGGCAGTATTATCGGCGATCGGGCGCGGCAGTGTCAAAAGCGTCTCTGTCGCAATTGCCGCGCGGGACGCGCTTCGTGAGTCAGTGCCGAGAGATCTGCGATCGGCGACGATGCCGACCGCACGGATGAGCGCTCAGATCCGCGCGGCGCCCGCACCCACGATCTCTGCGTATGCAGAATGGTTGTGGATGGATTCGAAGTTCTCGGAGGCCACCCGGAAAACGCCGATGCGCGGATCGCGCCTGAGACGCAGTGCGATGTCGCGCACCAGATCTTCGACGAACTTGGGATTGTCGTAGGCGCGTTCGGTGACGAACTTCTCGTCCGACCGTTTAAGCAATCCATAGAGCTCGGAGGATGCCTCTTCCTCGGCGATGCGGGCGAGCTCCTCGAGCGAGAGCTCGCCGGTGGCGACTTCGACACGCACCGTGATATGCGAGCGCTGGTTGTGTGCGCCGTAATCGGCGATCTTCTTCGAGCAGGGACACAGGCTTGTCACCGCGGCGACCAGCTCGATCGCAAGCCGTGTGCGGCCGTCCGCCGTTGTCTCGATCGTCCACCGGGCGTCGTAGTCGAGCAGGCTCTCGACCGCGGACACGGGTGCCGCTTTGCGAACGAAATAAGGGAAATGCAGCTCGAGTCGGCCGGTAACGGCGCCGAGCCGGGAGAGCATGCGCTCGTGCATGGCGCGCAACCCGGCGAGATCGAGCGGCTGGCGACGCTCCTCGAGGATCTCGACGAATCGCGACATGTGCGTGCCCTTGACGTCGTGCGCGAGGCCGACGTACATGCCGAACTCCGCGACCGTATGCTGGACTTCGCCGTCGGCCTGCCGGATCGCCACGGGATAGCGCAGCCCCTTCACGCCTACGCGCTCGATGGGCAACTCGCGCCCATCGGGCAGCGATTGGGTATCAGGCAGCGGCAAGTACTCGGGGGCGTTCACGAGAGCTCCTGTTCGGCGCGTTGCGCGCATGGGTCACGGGTGGTCAGTCCACGGAAACCATATGCTGGCTTGCGCCCAGACTTCAACCCTTGGGCGATGCGGGTTTATCCTCGAGCAGCTTTTCCAGAGGTGTGAGCAGCTCACGATCGTTCGGCTCGACGCCGCTGGCGAAGGTCCCGACCGCGTTGCCGTTGCGGTCGATCAGGTACTTGTGGAAATTCCACTTCGGCGCCTGACCGGTGCGGGCAAGCAGATCGGCGTAGAGCGGATTGGTCCTCAGGCTCGCGACGCTCGACTTCTCGAACATCGGGAACTCGACGCCGTAGGTCAGCCGGCAGAATTCGGCGATCTCCTTGTTGCTGCCCGGTTCCTGCGCGCCGAAATCGTTCGACGGGAAGCCGAGCACAACCAGGCCGCGATCCTTGTATTTCCGATAGAGCGCTTCGAGCCCCTCGTACTGGTGCGTGTACCCGCAATAGCTTGCGGTGTTCACGATCAGCAGGACTTTGCCGCGATACTGGCACAGCGATTCGGGTTTGCCGGTCTGCAGCCGACTGAACTCGCGGTCGAGAAGCGGCGGACATGTCCCGGCCGCCGCGAGCGTCGTTTGGGTATGCGGCACTCCGGGGATAAGCACGAGCACTAGAGCCGCGATAGCGGCCACCGCCGCGGCAAGAGAGGAGGCGCTTCGATGCGTCGCCATTGTTGGGCTCCTCGAAAGACCAGAAAGTATAGCATTCCTATTTGTCTTGGACAGTTCCCACAAGCCGGCCAGGTGCGAGGCACCGGCGTGATAACCTTGTCACGTTGTCCTGGACGAATCGCCTTGTTATGGAAGGTACGGAGACACGCTTCAACATCAGCGCGGTCGAGCGTGAGACGGGCCTGTCGAAGGACGTGCTGCGCATCTGGGAGCGCCGCTACGGTTTCCCCCACCCGGGACGCGACGAAAACGCCGAGCGTCAATACAGTGCCGACGAACTCGCCAAGCTGCGCGCCATCAAGCGGCTGATGGACACCGGGCTGCGGCCGGGCAAGCTTATCCCGCAATCACTCGCGGACCTGAACGCGCTCGCCGAGAAGCGCGTGCATCCGCGCCGCGACACGCTCGCGCCCGCGATGGAGCGCGATGTCCTTACCCTTCTCAAAGCGCACGACGCGGCCGGACTTCATGCGACGCTGGCGAATCTGCTGCTGCGCCAGGGGATCCAGCGCTTCGTTCTCGAGACCGTCGCGCCGCTTAATCGCGCCGTGGGCGAGAGCTGGATGCGCGGCGAGTTGCAGGTATTCGAGGAACACCTTTATACCGAACAGTTGCAGCTGACCCTGCGTGGCGCGATCAACGCGTTTCCGCGTCCATCCGGAGCTCCGAGAATCCTGCTCACGACGGTGCCAGGCGAGCAGCATGGTATTGGTCTATTGATGGTCGAGGCGCTCCTGTCGCCGGAAGGCGCCTATTGCATTTCGCTTGGAACGCAGACGCCCTTCGAGGATATCCGGAAGGCGGCGCTCGCGCACAAGGTTCAGGTGGTCGCGCTGTCGTTCTCGATGGCTTTCCCGTTGCGTCAGGTTGGCGACGCGCTCGCCACGCTGCGCCGCCAGCTGCCGCCCGCGGTGGCGCTGTGGGCCGGCGGCGAGATGACGCGGCGGCTGCGCAAGCATCTCTCCGGCGTGCAGATCATCCACGAGATTGGCGAGACTCTCTCCACGCTCAAGAACTGGCGCGCGGACTCCGGACAGGGCGGGGCACGCTAGCATCGTGCCTTGGTTGCGAGGAAACGGCCGATGACCGCTCTGCTCCTCTTCGTCGCCTTCGTCGCCGGTGCGGCCTGGTACGTCGGCTGGGCGTCGCACTGGATCGCCCACGGCGCGGCGGCGTGGTGGTTCGTGCTCGGTGCACCGGTGGCTTACTTCTCGCCGGCATTCGTGCTGGTCACGATCTGCTTCGCGGCGTCCTGGATCTGGCGCACGCCGCGACCGCCGGGGGCGGGTCTCGGCATCGGTTCGGCGCTGCGCCTCTACTTGACCGAAATCTGGACCGTCGGCCTGTCGTGGCCGCTGATGGTGCTGCATCGGTTGCTGATTCACGATCCCCTGCCCACGCCGGCAGCGCGGCCGGTCGTGCTGATCCACGGCGTGCTCGTCAACGACGGCGTGTGGCTCCTCGTGCGGCGCTTCTTGGCGCGCACCGGCGTCGCCCCCGTCTACACGATGAACTACGGGCCGCCGCTCGCCGACATCGAGCTCTTTGCCGAGCAGCTTCACACCCGCATCGAGCAAATCCTCAATGCGACCGGCGCCGCTCGCGTCGTGCTGGTCAGCCACAGCATGGGCGGTTTGGTCGCGCGCGCCTACCTGCGCCGCTGTGGCAGCCAACGAGTGGAGAAGCTGATCGCCATCGGCGCGCCGTACCATGGGAGCGTGCTGGCTTACACGTTTCCGGGCCTGTGTCTCGCCCAGATGCATCCGGGCCATCCGTGGCTCGTCGAGCTCAACCGCGACGAAGCTCGTGCGGCGCCTGTTCCGATCACCTCCATCTGGTCACGGCACGACAGCATGGTCGCCCCACAGGCGAGCTCGGTCCTCGGCAACGCCGAGAACATCGCGCTGGTTGGGATTGCGCACAATGCGTTGCTGGTGGACAGACAGGT
>VBCL01000231.1 GCA_005888865.1 Betaproteobacteria bacterium
GGCCGCTTAAGCCTCCGGCAAAGAGCAAGGCGGATCGACGCCGTAGCGAACGCAAGCTGTGCGTAGGCAGCATGCTGATCATGCCGATCAACGGCCGCTGCGCCACGTCCCGCAGGGCACGTCCGTCATGGAACGTGGGCCGCACCTGACTGACCAGCCAACTCGTCGCGACTCCGGCGAGGAGCGAAATCAGGACGAGGAACCCGAGGAGCAGCACCCGATTCGGTGCGACCGGGTTCGGCGTGACGCGCGGTGGGTCGATGATTCTGAACTCCGCGACACCCGCGTCTTCGAGCTTCCCGGTGAGGCTCGCGGTTTCGCGACGTGAGACCAGGCTCTCGTACTGGCGTTTCAGGATATCGTAGTCCCGATTGAGCTGGGTCAGCTCCATGTCGACCTTGGGCAGCGTCTCCGCGGAGGATCGGAACTGACTGTAGCGCGCATCGTATTCGCCGAGGCGCGCACGAATCGACGAAACGTTGGCGTCGGCATCGTTCAGGGCGACCTTCAGCTGTTGAGCAACGGGGTCTCCGCTCAAAGGGTTGCCAGGATCGTTTTCCGATGCCTTGCTTCGCGCCTCGATCTCACGCTTCCGGTCCTCATTGAGCTGAGTCAGCAACCGCTTGGTGCTGACGACGTCCGGATGCTCATCGGTATATTTGCGCAGCAACTCGTCGAGCTGGCGTTTCTGCTCGTTGATGCGGGCGTCGAGCTCCGGAACCGCGACCGTGGCGATCCGCTTGCCCGGCGCCGCGGAACCGCGCGGCGTCTGCTCTTCGAGCTGCTTCCTGATGCTGTCCCGGGTCTGCTCCGCCACGCGGAGCTCGATCCGCGTGTCCTTGATCTGCTCGGTCAGGGCGCCCATCTGCGCCACATAGCCCTGGCCGCTCGTCCCGAGCAAGCCGAGGTACTTCAGCCGTAACCCCTGCATGCGGGCCTCCGACTCCCGCAGCTTGTTCTCGTAATCCTTGATCTGATCATCCACGAACTTTCGGGCGCTATCGGTACCGCTGCGGGTCCGTCCGAGACTTTGTTCGATGAACGTCGACAGTGCGGCCTGGACAACGTCGCGCGCCTTGCGGCCATCGGGATAACGGAAGGCGATGGTATAGACGTTGTCCGCCCCCGCCCGATTGATGTTGAGCGAGTTCAACGTCTCGTCGACCAGATCGGCAGCGTTCCGGCCGGCGCTCGTGTCGAGGTCGGACTTGCGGATGATTCTCTCGAGGTTCGGTCGCGTGAGCAGGATGCGGCTCAATATCGCGACCTGCTGGCCTGCGTCCGGAGTCATCGCCATGCCAGCCATCAGTGGCTGGAGCAGCGACTGCGTGTCCACGTAGACACGCGCCGACGCTTCGTACTTGTCAGGCAGCCTAAATATGATGATGGCGCCGATGATCGCCACCAGCCAGGCAACGCCAAGCCCGATCCAGCGGCGTTGCCACATTCCTCGCGCAAGGGCGAGTAGTTGCTCGACTAACTCCTGCATGGTTTCGGACTCCGTGAATCGCGAAAGTGCCTATCGGTATATTCGGGCCGGAGCCTGATCAGAACCAGGCCTGCGGCACCAGCAGAATGTCGCCGGGCTTGACATCCACATTCGCCGAGATGTCGCCGCGCTTGACCAGATCCTTCAGTCGCACGCTGTATTGCCGGCCCCCCTCGGAGGTGCGCATGATCGAGGCGTTGTTTCCGTCCGCAAAATCGGTCAAGCCGCCGACCGCGATCATCACATCAAGCACCGTCATGCCTTGACGGTAGGGCAGCGCCTGCGGCTTCTGGGCTTCGCCGACGACCCGGATCTGCTCGGGATACGGGCCATTGAAACCGGTGACGATCACGGTGACGACCGGATCGCGAATGTATCTGGAGAGCGCTTTTTCGATGTCGCGGGCGAGCGTGGTCGAATCCTTGCCCAGCGCGGGCAGGTCTTCGATGAGCGGCGCGGTGATCTTGCCATCGGGCCTGACCGGAACGCTGGTGGACAACTCGGGATTGCGCCACACGACCACGTTGACCGAATCGAGCGGCCCGATCTTGTAGAGATAGTCCGGAGTGGCCGCGCTCTGCGGCGCCGGCGGATAGGGGGTCGTCTTGCAACCGACGAGCGCGGCGGCGACGAGAACGGCCGTGACCTGCACGATGATCCGCGTCGCACGGGACGCCGAAGAATTGCGATTCATGATCGAACGCATGTTGATTTCCTTTCCGGTCAGGAATCAGCCAAACAAACGATGCGGAACGACTCCCCGTGGTCCACCCTGCAGGACCCCACGACCGCACCCTACCTCACGGTTGCGGCGTGTTTTATGAATACAGCATTGCCGGTGGATTCTAAGCCAAAACGACGGCGGAATGCCACCTTTTACCGACATCCGGCGGCGCGCACGGACCATTACGCGCGTCGCCGGCACGGCAGTAGGTAGACGACAGATTGTGGCAGAGAATCTGCGCATGCGCCGCTAACGGGCAGCAAGAGAACGTTTCAAGGCCATCGTTACGAGGGCAGGCGGGAAAGACAAATGAGACACGTTGCGACCCGGCTCCAGAGCCTCCGGCGTTGAGCATGACCCGGCGCGCCAGGTTGCCGAACATCTCGTAGAGGGCAAAGTAACTGCCCTGCAACGCCGACAGGCTGGGCAAGGCATCGAGGGGCGTGTCGATCTCCCCGCGGGGAATGCCGGTCGGCGCAGGAATCGCGTCGATCCCCTGCGCGGCGAATTCGGCCCGGGCACGCGGCATGTCGAAGCTGTGCGCGACCAGAACGACGCGGCTGATGTGCTCGGGGACGAGGATCTCTGCCGAGCGCACCGCATTCTCGTGGGTGTTGCGCGATCGTGACTCCGTCCAGCGCACAGGAACGCCGAACTCGCCTTCGAGCGACGCTCGCATCAATTGCGCTTCCGGCGTCCCGGCGAAGACCGAACCTCCTGTCACCAGCACCGGGAGACCGATGGTGCGCGCCACGCGCGCACCGTAGCGAACGCGCTCCAGCGTCAGGTGCCCGAGCGTGTCGCCACCATATTCCGCGGCCTCGCGGCGGATGCCGCCACCGAGAATCACGATTGCTTGCTCGCTTCGTGCCCGGTCGATGTCGAGGGGCGGCGAAGTATCGACAAGGGTGAGCAAAAGAAAGGCAACGATCGGGGTCGACAGGGCCAGCAAGAGGAGGACGCCGGTCCAGGCGATGGCACGGCCCGCGCGCGGGATCCGTCCGATCAGCCACAGGCCGGTTGCCGCGAGCAGCAAAGGGCCGGTCGGCGGCAGGACAAGCGCCTTGAACAGCGTCTTGAGCCACGTCGCGTCAACCAAGGCAGCCTGCCCCCGACACACTCCGGAATGCCGGCCGCAAGGACGATCGATCAGTGCGCTTTGTTGACGAGCGCCTGCAGGTGCTTGGCCGGTATCGCATAGGTGATCCCGCTGGGCTGGGTGAGCGCCGACTCCTTCGTTCCCTTGACGAATACCATATTGATGATGCCGAGCACCTCGCCGGTTTCCGGGTCGTACACGGGGCTGCCGCTGTTGCCGGGGTAGGCCGTCGCGTCGAGCTGAAGCACCGGGAAAGAACCCGTCATCAGGCGCCGCACAACGCGCGTCTCGAGATTGGCCGCGACGGGAGGCGGGATCGCGATCGGCGTGATTGCCGCGATCATGCCGCGGTGGGTGGCGGCAAACATGCCGAGAACGCCGCCGATCGGAAAGCCGGTAAACAGCACGCTTTGCCCCTCTCTCGTGCTTTCCAGCCCGGCGAGCTTCAACGCAGGGAGCGGTGCCCCATTGATCTTGAGCACCGCGAGATCGGTCCCGGGATCAACGGCGAGCTCGCGCGCGTCACGCAGCTGCGGCTCGCGCTCCGACGCAGGGATCAGTACGACCAATGATTCGCGCCGTTCGCTGTCGAGCGTCGCCGGCAAGGCGTGAGCATTGGTCGCAATGAGCGATCCATCTCCGATCGCGAAACCGGTCGCCCTGAATTGAAATGCGGGCACGCGTGTCCGCTCGAAGGTTCCGACGGCCACGACGGAGCCCTTGACACGCTCGATCGTAATGATGGCGTTGTCCGCCAGGGTCGGAACGGTGAAGAGCAGTCCCAGGAACGCCACCAGCGCCCCAACGCTGCGACGCAGATGCTCTCTCGCCGTTGGACCGGAAACGAGCGTCGCTGCAGGCATCGGGCTCAGATTACCGCGGAACGACGAACGGCGGCGGGGCGGCAAGCCCCGCGTCGTACGGATGATGCTCTTCGCCGAAAAGCGCGAGAACCCGCTGCACGTAGTTGCGCGTCTCCGGATACGGAGGGATACCGCGGTATCGGTCGACGACACCCTCGCCGGCGTTGTAAGCGGCGGCGGCAAGCGCGACTTCGCCGCGGTAGTACGAGAGCAGCCAGCGGAGGTACGCCAACCCGCCGCGCACGTTGTCGCGAA
>VBCL01000239.1 GCA_005888865.1 Betaproteobacteria bacterium
CATTTTTCGTTTCCGAAGTCATGTGAATGACGCCTATCCGGCTGAACGGCGGGTTGGGTTCGAGCAACACCATGCCATCCGCACTGCACTGCGGTAGAGCCCGGTTGCACATCCAGTTGCAAGTCGAGGGAAGGAACGCCGTCTGAAATCCCGCCTTGCGAAGCACGACGTTGAGCGTGGTCTGCTCGGCGAAGAAAAATGGCTCGCGCATTGTCTGAAGGGATTTCCCCAACAATTGTGACCACGCATCCCAATGCGGCGCATCCGCGCGGGCGGCAAACACGCCACAATTCACGAGCGGGAATGGTGCCAATTGCTGCGCGAGTTCCTCATCAAAGCACTTGCGGAAGCAACTGTAGCGCCAGTCAATTACCGAGCTATCTCTATAATAGGGGTCATAGCTACGATCAACTTCCGGAGTCGCAGCGAAGCCGGAGCGCTGCGCAGCGTCAATATAAAGTTCAACCGCTGTCCAATCCTGTACCCAGGTGTCGGCATCGAGCCATAGGTACAGATCGTACCCGGGGAAATATCGGCGCAAATGCGGGCGCGCTGTCATGGCCCTGAAAAAGTCGGGCGGTTTTGATCGGAAGAGCTCCAGGGAATAGTCCCAATCCGGAGGGATCACGGCCACCCCGCGCCGCTCGAGACTCGTCCGTAGCGCTTTCTCCAGGCCAAGGTCGAGCACGCCGATATCGATATTGGCATCTCGGGCCTGGGCTTCGATCGAAGCCAACAGGTCCGCCAGCAGATCCGCATAACCGTTGTCTGCAGCGGAAATGATGATGGTTCTCGTCATTACATCGTCCGTTCAAGCCGGAGTTGGGCCCAGGAACGGCCGCTCGCCGACCGATTACTGAATCACCTCGTCCGCGCGCAGTAGCAACGATTGCGGGACCATGATACCGAGCGCCTTGGCGGTCTTGAGATTGATGATCAACTCGAACTTCGTCGGCTGCTCGACGGGGAGGTCGGCGGGCTTCGCGCCCTTGAGGATCTTGTCGACGTATACGGCGGCGCGGCCGACGAAATCGGCCATGTTCACCGCGTAAGCCATCAGGCCCCCTGCCTCGACGCTTTCCCGAAAGCTCAACATCGTCGGTAGCCGCCCCTTGATCGCGAGTTCGGCGAGCTTTGTCCGGTGCGCCAGGAATGTCGAGGTGCCGCCAACCAAAAGCGCCTCCGCCCGCTCGCGGGCCATTGCGGCGAAGGCGCTCTCGAACTCCTCCGGACCTCGTGCCTCCACGTGTTGAAGGCGAATGCGCAGAGATCGGGCGGTAGCTTCCACGTCTCTCACTTGAAGAGCAAACGATGGGTCTGCCGGGTTCGAGAGGATTGCCACTCGGGAAGCGTGGGGGATGGCCTCCTTCAGAATCTGCAGCTGCTTGCCGAAAATCTCCGGACCGGCCGTGAAGGTCGTACCGGTGATGTTCCCCCCTGGCCGACTCAGGCTGGCGACAAGCCCTGTCTCGACAGGATCGCTTGGGAAGATCATGACAATAGGAATGCTGCTCGTCGCATTCTTTGCTGCCAGCGCCGCTGATCCGGCCGGCGCGACGATCACATCCACCTTGCGTCGAACCAGGTCGGCCGCGAGTTCAGGCAATCGCTCGACGTTCCCTTCGGCCCATCGGTATTCGATGACGAGGTTCTGCCCATCGACCCAGCCGAGCTCGCGTAGCCTTCGCAAGAACGCCTCGACCCCGCGCTCCACGGACTCGCGGGTGGGGGTGCTCAGATAACCAAGGCGGTACACTTTGCCCGCTTGCTGCGCCTCGGCGGCGAGCGGTGCGGCGCCGAAGCCAAGTAGTCCAAGAAGTAGCGCAAGTCCTGCGCGACGTCGGTTCATACGCGCGGCCGGGTCGGGTGCCCTTACTGCGGGCCCTCTCGAAGGAACTCCAGCGTCGCCTGCCAGGTCTGGGGCGAGTTCAGGATCCCCAGGTGGCTGGTGTGCAGGAACGGGTCGTAGGCGCCTTGTCCGGTGAGCGGGATTTCGCGGGCGCCGCGCAAGCTCGCGCTCCTGGAGAAGTCCGTCGGCTTGCCGAACGAGTCGACAGCCGGCACCGGTGCGAGTAAGCCATCTTGCACGGGAAAATAGACGAAGCTCGCGTCGGCGTTGCGAATCACCAGCACGCGCGTCGGACCCTCGGTCTCGCTGCTTCCGCCCGGGCCATTGAGGAGGCGCAAGAACGGTGTATCGGGCGAACCGACTTCCTGGCAGATGTCGCTCGACGGTGTGAAGCCTCCGAGTGCCGGCAGCTGCCAGTAGTTGGCCGGGTCGGGCGAACAATTGATGATGCCGTGATTCGGCCCGTCGATGGCCACCAGGCGACGCACCATGGGCTGCGCTTCGTCCTCCCGGATCCACTCGCGCGCCAGCGTCACGCCGAGACTGTGGCCGACGATATCCACCTGCTTGGCGCCGGTGAAGGCGAGCACTGCGCGCACGAAGCGGCGCAAGTCGGGCACGTTGGCGGCATTGGTGTGGGCGATCCGCGAGCGGAGCGTCGGGTCAGCGCCCAGATCGCACTGGTCGCCCTGATAACCCAAGGCCCACAGCTCGCTGGTGCCGTAGCCGTGGTCAGCGAGGTACTGCGCCAGCGCCTGGATGGCGCCGTAGGGATTGCACGCGGTCGGGAACGGCGTGTCGTTGTTGCCGTGCAGAAGAATCACAGGCGTGTGCGTCACGGGTCCCGCGGCGCCGAAGCCGATGACGGGTTTCGCCAGCGATGTGTCTTCGATCACCGGGAAACCCGGCGGAAAGGTGGTGCCCACGATGCCCGCCGCCTGCGCGACGGCGGCGGCAAGGAACATGGCAACGGCGGCGGTGTGGTGAATCCAGCGTTTCATCGGTTGCATCGGTCGGTCTCCTCGAGAGGGATAGGAAGTTACATCAGCTCACATCCCGGCGTCCATATCCTCGACCCCGAGCACACCGCCAGCGCACTCGTAGTACGATCGCCACATGGCCATCCGTGTCGAATGTTACGCGGGCTACCGCGCCGAACAGGAGCCGCTTGCGTTCTGGTGCGGTGAGCGCCGCGTCGAGGTTCGCGCCATCGTCGACCGCTGGTTCGCTCCCGCCCAGCGCTGGTTCAAAGTCGATGCCGATGATGGAGCTATGTACGTCCTCCGACACGATGAAGCGAGTGGGGATTGGGAGATCGCCGCCTACCGAGGCACAGCAGGCTAGATACCATGACGACTCTTCGAAACGCCCGGATGCTCACGCGCTACATGGCCTGGGCCAATCAGCGCATCTTCGATGCCGTCGCCGCATTGCCCGAAGGCGAAGCGACCAAGCCTCGGCGCAGCGTCTTCAAGAACATCGTCCACACCCTGAATCACGTCTACGTGATCGACCTCATCTTCCAGGCGCATCTCGAAGGACGGGAGCACGGTTTCAGGGCACGTAACACGCCGGACTCTCCGCCTCTGGACGAGCTGCGGCGCGCGCAGCACGCACTGGACGACTGGTATATCGCCTGGAGCGACGGGCTGACCGATTCCGGGCTGGAGCGGAAAGTGAACTTCACGTTCGTGGGCGGCGGCGAAGGCACGATGACGTGTGCGGAGATTCTCATGCATCTCGTCAACCACACGACCTATCATCGCGGCTACATCGCGGACATGCTCTATCAGGTGCCCGCGAATCCGCCGACCACCGATCTCACGGTCTTCATCCGGGATGTGCCGCTGAAGCTCGATTGATCTGACGAGGACGGCGTGAGGCCCGCGCCCATGCCAGCCAGGTCGAGGTCTCCGTGAATTTTCGGGGGCCAGCGGGTTGAATGCTCCTTTTTGTTCGTCTCCGCGCTCCCATAGAGTGCAGGCATCCGGCTCGAGCTCTGCGCCGGCGAACCTTCAAGGAGTAAGCCATGTGTCGCAAACGGTTCTCGACAAGCGGGAAATTGGCGCTCGCAACGGCGCTCGCGCTTTTCGCATCCGGTGTCGCCATCGCGGACGACAGCAGCACGAGCCGATTCGGCGGTGACGGGTACGCCTACTTCAGTCAGCCGGCGCGCGTCAACACGGCGGTAAACGCCAATTGGCGCCAGAGTCACCCGAATGGTCTGTCCGAACGTGACCTGCAGGCCGCGTCGTCGTCCTCATTGGCTGCTTCCGCCTCTCGACTCGATAATCCGAACTCGGTCTTGGCCGGCGCATCGACGGATCCGTCGTGGCGCCAGAGCCACCCGAATGGACTGACGGAACGCGAGCTGCAGGCGGCAGCAGCGTCCTCAATGGCCAGGTGGCAACTGCCCAATGGAATGGGCGCCGGAAGCGCCGAAAGTAATGTTGCCCAGACACCGAGCAGGGCAACGTCGTTGACCCGAAAATGACACAAGCGGGGCCAGACATGTGACTGC
>VBCL01000236.1:0-3521 GCA_005888865.1 Betaproteobacteria bacterium
CGCCGCGCACCGGACCGAACACCTGGCCGATGGTCTCGAGCAAGTCCTCGGCCATGCCGCTGCGCTCGAGGATCAGCCCCATGAAGGTGAAAAACGGCACGCACAGGAGCGTGTCGTTGGACATCACGCCCCACAGCCGCTCGGGTAGCGCCTGGATCAGCTCCGGTGGAAGCAGGCCGAGCTTGATGCCCAGGATCGCATAGGCAACGCCCACCGCGGCCAGCGAAAACGCCACCGGATAGCCCAGCAGCAGCACGACCACCAGCGTCGCGAACATCAGCGGCGCGATGTACTGGATCAGTAGGGCGGTCATGGCCGGTCGCCCTTCGCCTGTCTGATGATCTCTTCTTGTATCGACAGCTCGCCGCGCGTCTTCAGGATCTCGGCGGCAAGCTCCTCCTCGGCGGTCTTCTCCACGTGCTTCTCGGACGGGTCGGGGATGAGCCCGCGCAGAAACGCGAAGCGCTTGATCAATTCGGAAACGCCCTGGATCAGGAGCAGAAGAAACCCGATCGGCACCAGGAGCCGCGCGGGCCAGATGACGAGCCCGCCGGCGTTGGTCGAAATCTCGTGCCGCTGGTACGCGTCGACGAACACGGGCCACGACAGCCACATGAGCAGGCCCGCCATCGGAAACAGGAAGAACACGGTGCCGACGATATCGATCCAGGTCTGCGCGCGCTTCGACAGCCGTCCCGCGACGACGTCGATTCGCACGTGATCGTTGCGCATGAGCGTGTAACCGGCGAGGAACAGGAAGATCGCCGAGAACAGGTACCACTGGATCTCGAGGAAGGAATTCGAGCTGACGTTGAACGCTTTGCGTACGACCGCGTTGGCCGCGCTGATGAGCACCGTGACCAGCACCAGCCAGTAGAACGTGTGGCCGATGCGTTCGCTCAGCCAGTCGATGATCCTGGACACCGAGAGCAAGGACGACACTGAGCACCCCCTGGGCTGTTATGGTGAAATTCGGGCGATTATAGGCGCATTCGCCGCCGGCGCATCTCGCGGCCATGGTTTGCCGATCGGGAGCGACTGCGAGGTGCGGGATGCTAAAATCCCCAGCTTCCCGACGCTGCAGACTGTCCTCACGCCCATGCCGCACCGCTCAACGACACTCGCCCAGGCCGACCCGGAGCTCTGGGCCGCCATCACCGATGAAAACGCGCGTCAGGAGGCGCACATCGAGCTGATCGCTTCGGAGAACTACACCAGCCGCGCGGTCCTGGCGGCGCAGGGTTCGCAGCTCACCAACAAGTACGCCGAAGGCTATCCCGGGAAGCGCTACTACGGCGGCTGCGAGTACGTGGATGTCGCCGAGCGGCTCGCCATCGATCGGGCCAAGAAGCTGTTCGACGCCAAGTTCGCCAACGTTCAGCCGCACTCGGGTGCGCAGGCCAACCAGGCGGTGTTCTTCGCAACGCTCAAGCCGGGCGACACCTTCCTCGGGATGGCGTTGCCGCACGGCGGGCACCTCACGCACGGCTCGCCGGTCAATCTGTCGGGCAAGTGGTTCCGGGTGGTCGCCTACGGGCTGGATCCGGCGACCGAGCTCATCGACTACGACGCCGCAGAGCGGCTCGCGC
Source organism: Betaproteobacteria bacterium (assembly GCA_005888865.1). Taxonomy (GTDB): domain Bacteria; phylum Pseudomonadota; class Gammaproteobacteria; order Burkholderiales; family Casimicrobiaceae; genus PALSA-1003. The sequence continues at coordinate 1,590 of VBCL01000236.1, forward strand.
ACGAGCACAAGCCGAAGCTGATCGTCGCCGGGGCCTCGGCGTACTCGCGCGTGATCGACTGGGAACGCTTTCGCGCCATCGCCGATTCGGTCGGCGCGTATCTCATGGCCGACATGGCGCATTACGCGGGGCTCATCGCCGCGGGGCTCTATCCGAGCCCGGTCGGCATCGCCCACTTCGTGACCAGCACGACGCACAAGACGCTCCGCGGCCCGCGCGGCGGGCTCATCCTCGCCGATATCGAGCACGAGAAGCTCGTCAACTCCGCCGTGTTCCCAGGACTGCAGGGCGGTCCGCTGATGCACGTGATCGCGGCCAAGGCGGTCGCGTTCAAGGAAGCGTTGACGCACGACTTCAAGGTCTACCAGCAGCGCGTGCTCGAGAACGCGCGGGTGCTCGCGACCGTGCTGCGCGACCGCGGCTTGCGCATCGTCTCCGGCGGCACCGATTCGCACCTGTTCCTGGTCGACCTCCGCGCCAAGAAAATCACCGGCAAGGACGCCGAGGCGGCGCTCGGCCGCGCGCACATCACGGTCAACAAGAACGCGATACCCAACGACCCGGAGAAGCCGTTCGTCACCAGCGGCATCCGCCTCGGCAGCCCCGCGATCACCACCCGCGGCTTCACCGAAATCGAGTGCGAGCAACTCGGGCACCTGATGGCGGATCTGCTCGATGCTCCGGATGACGATCGCACGATCGGGCGCGTTGCGGGCGCGGTCAAGGCGCTCACGGCGAAGTTTCCCGTGTATGTCTAGCAGCCCCGAGCCGGCTTCCAGTCGCTCGCGATGAAGTGCCCGTTCTGCGGCAGTCCCGACACGCAGGTCGTCGACTCGCGCGTGTCGGAAGCCGGCGACTCGATTCGTCGCCGCAGGCGCTGCGCCGCCTGTCAGAAGCGCTTCACGACCTACGAGAACGCGGAGCTCCGCCTGCCGCAGGTCGTCAAGCAGAATGGCACGCGCGCCGACTTCGACGTCGAGCGGATCCGCAATGGCTTCCAGCGCGCGCTGCACAAGCGCCCGGTGCCGACGGAATACGTCGACCAGGCGGTCGAGCGCATCGTGCAGCAGGTCCTGGGCCTGGGCGAGCGCGAAATCCCATCGCGGCAGGTCGGCGAAATGGTGATGCGTGAGCTCTACAAGCTCGACAAGGTCGCGTACATCCGCTTCGCCTCCGTCTACCGCAGCTTCCAGGACGCTGCCGATTTTCGCGATGCGCTGAAGGAAGTCGAGCCGTCGCCGCCTCGGCGCAAATCGCGCTGAGCGGTATAGACGTGAGCGCCGCAGGCCCGTCCCAAGGCAAGCGTGGGGGTCCATCAATGAACGACCGCGACCGCGAGCACATGCGCCGCGCGCTCGACCTTGCCGCGCGCGGGCTCTTCACGACGACGCCCAATCCGCGCGTCGGCTGCGTGATCGTGCGCGAGGGTCGCGTGATCGGCGAGGGATGGCACGAACGCGCCGGTGAGGCGCACGCCGAAGTGCGTGCCCTCGCCGACGTGCAGTCGCGGGGCGAGACCGCGCGCGGGGCGACGATCTACGTGACGCTCGAGCCGTGCAATCACACCGGGCGCACGCCGCCGTGTACCGACGCGCTGCTCGCCGCGGGCATCGCGCGCGCGGTGATCGCGATGCGCGACCCCAATCCCGTGGCGGGCCGGGGCGCGGAACGGCTCGCGGCCGCCGGCGTCGCTGTCGAGCACGGGCTTTTCGAGGATGAGGCGCGCGAGCTCAACGTCGGCTGGATCAAGCGTATCCAGGAAGGGCGACCGTGGGTGCGCGTCAAGATCGCCGCGAGCCTCGACGGTCGGACCGCGCTCGAGAACGGCGCCAGCCAGTGGATCACCGGAGCCGCAGCGCGTGCCGACGGCCATCGCTGGCGCGCGCGCGCCTGCGCCATCCTGACGGGAATCGGCACCGTGTTGCAGGACGA
>VBCL01000236.1:3710-5730 GCA_005888865.1 Betaproteobacteria bacterium
TTGCGGAGCGCGGGATCAACGAGGTTCACGTCGAAGCCGGGGCCAAGCTCAACGGTGCGCTGCTCGCGGCGGGACGGATCGATGAGCTCCTGCTCTACCTTGCGCCGTCGCTGCTTGGCGATCCCGCCCGCGGCATGTTTGCACTGCCCGCGCCGCTCTCGCGCCTGGCCCAGCGCGTGCCGCTGTCGATTCGCAGCGTGGATCGCGTCGGCGAGGACTGGCGTGTGGTTGCTCGATTACTTGGACGGCCTGCGGATGTCTGAGCGGCAACAGCACTTCCGTCATTCCCGCGCAAGCGGGAATCCAGCGTCTCTGTTCGAACGCCACTTGGTCCCCGCATTCGCGGGGACGACAAGCTGATGTTCACCGGCATCGTCCAGAGTATCGGCCGCATCGTTGCCGCGGCGCCTCGCGCTGATGGTCTGCGCCTCGCCGTCGACGTCGGTGCGCTGGACAGCGGTGAGATTCGCGTCGGAGACAGCATCGCGGTGGCGGGTTGCTGCCTGACCGTCGTCGAGAAGACGGGCCAGCAGCTCTCTTTCGACGTCTCGGCCGAAACGCTGGCGTGCACCGCTCGTCTCGACCGGCCGGGACGCGTCAACCTCGAGCTTTCACTCCGCCTTTCCGATCGGCTCGGAGGACACCTGGTCAGCGGGCATGTCGACGGCGTCGGTGTGGTTGCGCGCGTCGACGCGGTGGGCGACGGAAGCACGCGACTCGACGTCGATGCGCCGGCGGCGCTGGCGCGCTTTATCGCGCCCAAGGGCTCGATCGCGATCGACGGCGTGAGCCTGACCGTCAACGACGTGACTGGGCCGCGCTTTGCGGTCAACCTGATCCCGCATACACTGGCGGTGACGACGCTGGGTGAACTCGCGCCGGGAGCGCGAGTCAATCTTGAAGTGGACGTGATCGCGCGCTACGTCGCGCGGCTGCAGGAAACGCCGTAAGTTCGGCGCGACAGGAGGAAACCATGGATATGTCTACCATCGATCGGCTGCCGATGTGGATCGACGGCCATGCCACACCTGCGCGCACGACGCGCTATGGCGAAGTCACCAATCCCGCCACCGGCGAAGTGCTGCGCCACGTTCCGTTTGCGACCGCGGAAGACATCGACGCCGCAGTTGCCGCGGCGGTTGCCGCGTTCCCGGCATGGAAAGCGGCGCCGGCGCTTCGACGCGCGCGCGTGCTGATGCGATTCCGCGAGCTGCTGGAGGCGCACAAGAAGGACTTGGCGCGGCTCGTGTCGCAGGAGCACGGCAAGACCGCAGCCGACGCCGAAGGCTCGATCACGCGCGGCATCGAGGTGGTCGAGTTCGCGACCGGCATTGCGCATCTGCTCAAGGGCGAGTTCAGCGACAACGTCGGGACCGACGTCGACAGCTTTTCGCTGCGGCAGCCCGTCGGGGTTTGCGCCGGCATCACGCCGTTCAACTTTCCCGCGATGGTCCCGATGTGGATGTTTCCGATTGCAATCGCGTGCGGCAACACGTTCATCCTCAAGCCTTCCGAGCGCGATCCGAGCATGAGCCTCAGGATGGCGGAGCTCGCCAAGCACGCGGGGATGCCCGACGGTGTTCTCAACGTCGTGCACGGCGACAAGGAAGCGGTCGACGCGATCCTTAAGCATCCGGACATCAAGGCGGTGTCGTTTGTCGGCTCGACGCCGATCGCCCGCTATATCTACGAGACCGGCACGGCGCACGGCAAGCGCGTCCAGGCGCTCGGCGGCGCGAAGAACCACGCGGTCGTCCTGCCCGACGCGGATCTCGACTTCGCCACCGAAGCGTTGATCGGCGCCGGGTACGGCTCGGCCGGCGAGCGCTGCATGGCGGTGTCGGTGGTGGTTGCAGTCGGCGAGGCGGGTGACGTTCTGCGTGACAAGCTTGCCGAGCGCGCGCGGCGGATCGTGGTCGGACCGGGCGACCGTGCCGAGTCCGAGATGGGCCCGGTCATCACCTGCGCAGCACGCGACCGCATCGTCGGATTGATCGACCGCGGCGTTGCCGAGGGTGCA
>VBCL01000237.1:0-12892 GCA_005888865.1 Betaproteobacteria bacterium
TGCGACGCGAACGACAGCGCGGCAGACGGCATCATCGACGATCCGCGAAGCTGCAGCTTCGACGCCAGCGCCAACATTTGCGGCGAACCCAATGCGCCGGCTGCGCCGGCCTGCCTGACGACGTCCGAGGCAGCGGCGGTCAACAAAATCTGGGACGGGCCGCGCAACGCCAAGGGTGACAGGATCTGGTTCCCGCTCGATCGGGGTAGCGACTTCTCCATTCTGGACGGACCCGCTCCGTTCGCGCTTGGCGTCATTCAGTTCGAATGGGATGAGATCGATCGCGCCTTCGCAACCGAGTGGAAGACCGTCACCCTCGGAGGGCCGGGGCTGGACTATCCGCAAGTCGCGCAGGACGGCTCGCGCAACATCGCCGACGTCACGGACACGTTCGGGCCGCTCGATACCTTCAAGAATCACGGCGGCAAGATGCTGACCTTCGTCGGCGCGAACGATCAGTTCATCTATCCGCGGGGCGTGCTCAACTACTATCGAGTGATGGCTTCACGCTACAAGGCGCCTCGCGATCAAACCGGTTTCGATGGCGTGCAGAGCTTCTATCGCTTGTTCCATGCGCCCGGGGTCGGCCATTGCGGCGCCCCCGTCTTCTCCCTCGGCACGGTGGGACCTTGGCCGCAGAACGGCGCCGACTTCCAGGCCCTTATCAACTGGGTGGAACACGGCGTAGCGCCGAGTCAGGTCCTCGGTGGCGGCACGGGACGGCTGGCGACAGCGCCCCCTGGAACGCCCGTGACGCCGCTCACTCGGCCGCTGTGTCCTTATCCGCAGACCGCGCAGTACAAGGGCAGCGGCAGCGTCTTCGACGGCGCCAACTGGGCCTGCGGCGGCAGTCTGGAAACCACACAGGTCGTTTGTCCCGATGTGCTGGTCCAGTACAAGCACGAAGTACTGGGTAATCTCGCTTACGAAGGCAGTGGCGTCAACCCGGCGGGTTGTGTGGCCGCGCCACAGAGCCAGAACGGCCAGCACTAGGATCAGGGCGATCAAGCGATTGAGTCGTAGACGAAGATCGGTAGCGCGCGCTGCCCGCGCTACCGGTCGTGTCGCCTCCGGCCTTCGGAGCTGCCGATGATCCGCAAGCGAACCCAGGTCGGCATCGTCGGCGCGGGCCCCGCGGGGCTAGTGCTCTCGCACCTGCTGCACCTCGCGGGAATCGAATCCGTAATCCTCGAAGCGCGCAGCCGGTCCGAGGTCGAGTCCACCCTGCGCGCCGGTGTGCTGGAGCAGGGCACCGTCGATCTGCTGACTCGATGCGGCGTCGGCGAGCGCCTGCAACGGGAAGGATTCGTCCACCACGGCATCGAGCTCCGCTTCGGCGGCCAGCCGCATCGCATCGCGCTCTCGGACCTTACCGGTGGCCGCGCCATCACCGTGTACCCGCAGCACGAGGTCATCAAGGATCTCGTCAGGGCGCGAGTCGATTCCGGCGGAACGCTCGTCTTCGAGGCGCGCGACGTCAGCATCCACGATTACGGTTCGACCCGACCCCGAATCCGCTATGTGTGCGCGAACGGCGATCAGGAACTAAGGTGCGACTTTATTGCGGGATGCGACGGCTTCCACGGCGGATGCCGGGCGAGCGTGCCCGCCCGAGCGCGAACCGAATATGCGCGCCACTATCCGTTCGGCTGGTTCGGCATCCTGGTCAGGGCGGCGCCCTACGCAGCGGAGTTGATCTACGCCCACCACGATCGCGGGTTCTCGCTAGTGAGTACGCGATCTCCCGAGGTGCAAAGACTCTATTTCCAATGCGCTCCCAACGACGACACCGCCCATTGGCCCGACGACCGCATCTGGCGTGAGCTGCAGGCTCGGCTGCAGACGACGGACGACTGGAGGCTGGAAAGGGGGGATATCTTCCAGAAGGGAATCATCGCCATGCGCAGCTTCGTCGTCGAGCCGATGCAATACGGACGGCTGTTCCTCGCGGGCGATGCTGCGCACATCGTTCCACCAACCGGCGCGAAAGGGCTGAACCTTGCGGTTGCCGACGTCTACATTCTGGCGAACGCACTGGCGGAATTCTATGCTTCGGGCCGCAAGGAGGGGCTCGAACGCTACTCCGCCGCGGCACTGGAGCGCGTATGGCGCGCCGAGCACTTTTCCTGGTGGATGACCTCGATGCTGCACCGCTTCGAAGATGACCCTTTTCAGCACCGGTTGCAGCTCGCACAGCTCAATTACGTGACGAGCTCGCGAGCTGCGGCCACCGCTCTGGCCGAGAACTATGTCGGCCTGCCGCTGACCGATGGAATGTCCTCAGCGGGTCAGTCCGCCTTGGCCCCTGAGGCCTTGACGACCCTCGCCCACTTGGCGGTCTCGGCGCGCATGTAGGCGCTGAATTCTTCCGGCGTGCTGCCGACCGGATCGGCGCCCTGGGCGACGAGCTTGGCGCGGATGTCCGGATTTTTGAGCGCGCGGCCGATTTCGGCCTGAAGCTTGAGCACGATCTCCCGCGGCAGCTCCGCGGGGCCGAGCAGTCCGAACCACGACGACGCCTCGAAATCCGGGAATCCCGACTCGGCGACCGTCGGTATCTCCGGCGCAGCAGCCGAGCGGCTCTTGCTGGTGACCGCGAGCGCGCGAAGCCGGCCCGCCCGCACGAACTCGATCACCGACGGGATGGTTGCGAACATGAAATGCACCTGCTCGCCCGAGAGCAGGTCGTTCAGCGCTACCGCGCCCTTGTAGGGAACGTGGGTCGCCTCGACCCCGGCCATGGTTTTCAGCAGTTCGCCGGAGAGGTGCGATGAGGTACCGGTTCCGGTCGACGCAAAGAAATACTTGCCGGGGTTCGCCTTCACCAGCGCAACGAACTCCGCGAACGAATTCACCGGCATCGCGACCGGATTCACGACCAGCATGTTCGGCACATGGACGACCAGCGAGATCGGCGTGAAGTCTTTGAGATTGTCGTACGGCATCGCCGGGTAGAGCGACGCGTTAATCGCCAGCGGGCCGACCGAGCCCATCAAGAGCGTGTAACCGTCGGGCTTGGCCTTGGCGACGATTGCCGCACCGATGTTGCCGCCGGCCCCCGGCTTGTTGTCGATGACCACCGGCTGGCCCCAGGTTTTGCGCATTTCCTCGGCGACCAGCCGCGCGACGATGTCGGTGCTGCCGCCGGCCGAGAATCCGACGACGATGGTGATCTGGCGGCTCGGATAGATACCTTGCGCGGAGGCGCTCGCAGTCGCCAAGGCGAGCAGCATGGAGACGGCCGCCTGGGTGAACGCGACGAGCAGATCACCACGCCATCGATGTCGCACGTCGATTCCTCCGTGCCAGTGGCAGCCCGCCTCGGCCCGAGCCGTCAATCGCGATAGGACGGATCGATCCTGTCGAGCTTTTTCAGCAGCGCCGGCCATTCGAGGATGCCGAAGCGGCGACGCACGCCGGGCTGGTACAGCCGCCATGATTCGTCGACGATGTCCTGAGGCGGCAACTTGAGCTTGGTGTTGCATGAGAGTGCAGCGACCTGGACCTGGCAGGCGCGCTCGAGGCGGAACATGCTGTTGAACGCCTCCGCAATGCTCGCGCCCACGGTGAGCAGCCCGTGATTGCGCAGGACCATTCCTTCGTGCTGGCCGAGGTCGCGGACCAGGCGTTTCTGTTCCTCGAGCTTGAGCGCCACACCCTCGTAGTCGTGGTAGGCGATTTGGGCGAAGCGCATCGAGGTCTGCGCGATCGGCAGGAGACCGCACTCCATCGCCGACACCGCCATGCCGGCGATCGTGTGGGTGTGGATCACGCAGTCGACGTCGTGCCGCGCCGCATGGATGCAGCTATGCACGACGTAGCCCGCCTTGTTGATGTCGTACTCGGTCGGGTTGAACACGACCTTGCCGCCGAGGTCGAGCTTGATGAAGCACGAGGCGTGCATCTGCTCGTAGAGCAGGCCGTGCGGATTGATCAGGAACGTATTTTCCTCGTCGGGCACGCGGGTGCTGACGTGATTGGCGGACATTTCCGACATGCCGTAGAGGTCGAGCAGGCGATAGCATGCGGCAAGATCGACGCGCTTGGCCCATTCCGCGTCGCTGACCTGCTCGCGCACGGGCGTGCGTTTGCTCACTGACTGGACGGCCATGAAGTCTCTTCGCAATCAATCGGCGTTGGATCGAAGCCGTGCCCAAAACCGAACGATCCTGCCATGCTACGCCTTCGGCCGCTTGTCCACCACGCGCTTGGCCTTGCCGATCGAGCGCTCGATACCGCCGCTTTGCACGACGCGGACCTCGATGGTGACGCCGATCAAGCTCTTGACGAGCTGCGCGAGCTTGGCGCCGGCCGCATCACCGTCGGCACCACCCGCACCCGGTGCGCGTTCGACCAGCACCGCCAACTCGTCCAGGTTCTTCGGCCGCGTGACCTCGAGCTGATAGTGCGGCGCGAGCGCCGCGTGCTTAAGGATGAGCTCCTCGATCTGCGTCGGAAACAGGTTGACCCCGCGGATGATCAGCATGTCGTCCGACGCCCGGTGATCTTCTCGATTCGACGCATCGAGCGCGCGGTCGGCGGCAGCAGGCGCGTGAGGTCGCGCGTGCGGTAGCGGATGATCGGCAGCGCCTCCTTGGTGAGCGAGGTGAATACCAGCTCGCCCTTCTCGCCGTCGGGAAGAACCTTGCCGGTCTCGGGGTCGACGATCTCCGGATAGAAGTGATCTTCCCAGACGGTCAGCCCATCCTTGGTCTCGATGCACTCCTGCGCGACGCCGGGACCTATCACCTCGGACAGGCCATAGATGTCGATCGCGTCGATGTCGAGCTTGGCCTCGATCGCCTCGCGCATCGTCGGCGTCCACGGCTCGGCGCCGAAGATCCCGATCTTGAGCGAGCAGCCTCTCGGGTCGATTCCCTGGCGCTCCATCTCCTCCGCGATCGCCAGCATGTACGATGGGGTCACCATGATGATAGTGGGCTTGAAGTCGGCGATGAGCTGCACCTGGCGCTCGGTCATCCCGCCCGACATCGGGACCACGGTGCAGCCGAGCTTCTCCGCGCCGTAGTGCGCACCCAGCCCTCCGGTAAAGAGCCCGTAGCCGTAGGCGACGTGCACGATGTCCCCCGCCCTTCCCCCCGCGGCGCGGATCGACCGCGCCATGACCGTCGCCCAGACGTCGATATCGCTGCGGGTATAGCCGACGACAGTAGGCTTCCCGGTGGTCCCCGACGATGCATGAATGCGAACGACCTGCTCGCGCGGTACGGCGAACATCCCGAACGGATAATGATCGCGCAATTCCTTCTTGGTGGTGAACGGCAGTCGCGCCAGATCACTCAGCGCCTTCAGGTCGTTGGGATGGAATCCTGCCCCCTCGAGTGCGGCGCGATAGTGCGGCACGTGATCGTAGGCGTGCCGCAACGTCCATTGCAGACGCTTCAGCTGCAACGCCTCGAGCTCCTCGCGGCTCGCCGTCTCGATCGGCTCGAGATCGCCGGGCGCGGGCTTTCTGACCGGCATGCCTCCTCCTACGAGGGTTCTACGACATGGCCCTTGATGCGATACGATTTGCCGCGAAAGAACGCGACGCGCTCACCGCGCTGATTGATGACCTCGATGTCGTATACGCCTGTGCGGCCGCTGACGCTGCGCTCCTGCGCGACGGCCGTCAGTACATCGCCTTCGTGCGCCGCCGCGACGAAATCGATCGCGCAGCCCGACGCTACCGTCGTCAGGTTGTAGCTGTTGCAGGCGAAGGCGAACGCGCTATCGGCGAGCGCGAAGACGAAGCCGCCGTGGCAGATGGCGTGACCGTTCAGCATGTCCTGGCGAATCGTCATCCTCAGCTCGGCGCGACCGGGGCCGATGGCGGCAATACTCATCCCCAGCGATTGCGATGCGTGGTCGCGCGCATACATTGCCGCGGCCACGCTCTCGGCGAGCGCCTGCGCCTCTTGCGGCGTCAGCGCCGGGTGGTGTTCGCCCATGCCTACCTTCCGGTGAACCGCGGCGCGCGCTTCTCGGTAAAGGCAGCCACACCTTCGCGATAGTCGGCGCCATACCCGAGTGCGCGCTGAAGATCGCGTTCGAGCTCGAGCTGGGTCTCGAGATCGTTCCGAAGCGACGCGTAAAGAGCGCGCTTGATGGCCGCCAGCGCCGCGGTCGGCGCCCCTGCCAGCGTGCGCAACAGCTTCTCGACCGTCTCGTGAAGGTGGGCATCCTCCACGCATTGCCAGATCACCCCCCACTCTGCGGCCTGTTCCGCGATGAGCCGCTCGCCAAGCATCGACAGACCGATGGCGCGTGCGGTACCGACGAGGCGAGGAAGAAAGTACGTTCCTCCCGAGTCGGGGATGAGCCCGATCTTGGAAAACGCCTGGATGAAGCTTGCCGACTTCGCCGCCACGACGATGTCGCAGGCCAGCGCGATGTTCGCCCCCGCTCCTGCGGCGACGCCGTTGACCGCGCACACCACCGGCAGCGGCAGCGCGCGCAGTGTCAGGATCAGCGGCTTGTAGTTGCGCTCGATCGATGCGCCGAGATCGATCGCGCTTCGGCTGTCGGCACCGGGCGCCACGGCACGGTCGCCGAGGTCCTGCCCCGCGCAGAAGCCGCGGCCCGCGCCGGTCAGCAAGAGCACCCGTACCGAGGCGTCGGTCTTGACCCGCGCCAGCGCATCGCGGACTTCGGCGTGCATCGCGTCATTGAAGCTGTTCAGCCGTTCGGGACGATTGAGCGTCAGCCGCGCGATGCCATTGGCGCTTGCAAAGAGGATATTTTCGTAGGTCATGCCGGCGCAAGAACGACCATCATACGTGCATCCGGTGCTGCACGACGCGGAACCGCCCCGCCACGAACGCCGCGTCGGTCAACGCGGCATTTGCCGCGGGATTGGCGCCGGTGCCGTGATAATCCGAGAACGCCGCGGACTGATTGACGAACACTCCGCCCGTCAGGTTGATCGATAGCGCAACGCCCGCATCCTCGGCGACTGCCACCGCGTCGTCGATGACCGCCGGGCTTTTCGAATAGACCGAGAGCGTCAGCGCTCCGTGCTCGCGCACCGCGCGCCGCGCGATCGAGAGGCTCTGCTCCGTGTCGTCGGTGGAGATGACGAACGCGATCGGACCGAACCATTCCTTGAGATACTTCGCAGCGTCCCTGGCGTCGAGCTTGACGATCAGCGGCGTGCGAATGCGCGCGTCCTTGAACTGAGGATGCGCGATGGCCCGGCTGTCGGCGATAACGGCACCCAGCGCGCGCGCGGCGTCGATGCGCTCGGCCACGCTGTCGTTGACCACCGCGCCGAGGATCTCGACCGCACGCGCCGGATCGCCGAGGAGCTTCTGCACCGCTTCGCCCAGCGCCTCTCCCACCTGATCGAACGACAAATGGCCTTCCGCGGTGTCGATCCCGCTGCGAGGCACGTAGATGTTCTGCGGCGCCGTGCACATCTGGCCGGTGTACAGGGCAAGCGAGAATGCGACGTTGCGGGCAACGCCTTTCATATCGTCCACCGAATCGATGACGATCTGGTTAACGCCGGCTTTCTCGGTGTAGACCTGCGCCTGTCGCGCGTTCTTCTCCAACCACTCGCCATTTGCGCTGCTGCCGGTGAAGTCGATGAGCTTGACCTCGGGTCGCAGTGCGAGCTTCTGCGCCGTGTCGTCGCCGGTCGCGTGCGCGACCAGTGTCACGATATTCGGATCGAAGCCCGCTTCGGTCAGAACCTCACGCGCAATCAGCACGCTGATCGCGAGCGGCAGGATCGCGTTGGGATGCGGCTTGACGACGACCGCGTTGCCGGTGGCGAGGCTCGCGAACATTACCGGGTAGCCGTTCCAGGTCGGGAACGTATTGCAGCCGATGACGAGTCCCACGCCACGCGGTACGACGCGATAGTGCTTCTCCATCTTGAGCGGCGGGTTCTTGCCTTGCGGCTTTTCCCAATACGCCTTGAGGGGAACCCTGCGCATCTCGTCCCAGGCGTAGGCGACCGCTTCGAGGCCGCGATCCTGCGCGTGGGGTCCGGCCGCCTGGAACGCCATCACGAACGCCTGTCCGGTCGTGTGCATGACGGCGTGCGCGATCTCGAAGCTTCGCTTGTTGATGCGAGCAAGGATCTCGAGCGACACCCCGACCCACGCCTCCGGACCGGCCTTGCGCCATCCGCTCTCGGCCTTGGCGATGGCCGCGAACAACGCGTCGAGATCCACCTTCGGGTAGCTGATGCCCAGCGGGAACCCGTAGGGCGAGCGCTCGGCGCCGGTCGTTCCCGCAGCACCGGTGAGCGTCAGCGGAAACGGCTTGTCGAGCAGCGCGTCGAATGCCGCCTTGCCGGCCTCCGCGGCGCCTTCACCGTAGACCTTCGGGCTGGGCGACTCGGGGAACGCGCTCCAATAGCCGCGATCGGCGAGCGCTTTCAGCGCTTGGTCGAGCAGCGCCTGGTGACGTTCAAATAGCGGATGGGTCACAGACAGCCTCCTTGCGATTATAGAAGAACCTTAACCACAGAGAACACAGAGAGCACGGAGAATTCCAAGAAGCTTTCTTGACGCTTTCCTCTGTGTCCTCTGTGCCCTCTGTGGTGAACGCTCTTCCCCAGAGGACGGCGATCAGGCCGTCTGATCGAAATCGACCACAACCTTGTCCGTCACCGGATAGCTCTGACAGCACAGCACGAACCCGCGCGCGACTTCGTAGTCCTCGAGGGCGAAGTTCACGTCCATGTCGACCTCGCCCTCGACGAGCTTGGCGCGGCAGGTCGAGCACACGCCGCCCTTGCACGAATACGGGAGCTCGATGCCCTGTCTAAGCGCCGCGTCGATGATGTTCTCCTTGGTCTTCTCCAGCGTGAACTCTCTTGCCGCCCCGTCGATGATCGCCGTCACCTTGTGCTCGTGCTTCGGGATGCTGGCCGCGAAGAGCTCGATCTTGATCCTCGATTTCGGAAATCCGCGTTCCTGCAGCGAGGTGGAGACCGCCTGCATCATGCCGTCGGGACCGCAGATGAACGCCGTGTCGACCTCGGCAAGGTCGAGCCAGTGCGAGAGCAGCGCGTCGGTTTTCTGCCGGTCGATACGGCCGTTGAGGAGCGCGATGTCTTGGGGCTCGCGGCTCATCACATAGACCAGATTGAGCCGAGCGAGGAACACGTCCTTCAGGTCGGAGAGCTCCTCCTTGAAGATCACTGTCGCGGAAGAGCGATTGCCGTAAAAAAGCGTGAAACGGCTGTGCGGCTCGGTCATCAGCGTGGTCTTGATGATCGACAGCAGGGGCGTGATGCCGCTGCCGGCGGCAAAGCCGAGATAATGCTTGCGGTTCGCGGCATCGAGCGGCACGTTGAAGTGCCCCATCGGTGGCATCACCTCGATCGTCTGGCCGGCCTCGAGCCGCTCGTTGACCCATGTCGAGAACGTCCCGCCCGGCGCCTTTTTCACGGCGATCCGAAGCGTGCCATCCTAGACCGCGGAACAGATCGAGTAGAACCGCCGAAGCTCGTCGTTGGCAATGTCCGCGCGCAGCGTGAGATGCTGGCCCTGGACGAAGCGGAACGTCTGGGCAAGCGCGGGCGGCACGTCGAATGTCAGCGCGACCGCGTCGCGCGTCTCGCGCGCGATATGCGCGATCCTGAGCGGATGGAACTTGCTCACCGGGTGATCAGTGCGGCTTGAAGTAGTCGAACGGCTCGAGGCAGTCGTCGCAAGCGTACTGCGCCTTGCAGGGCGTCGAGCCGAAGCGCGACACCTCGCGGGTGTGCATCGAGCCGCAGCGCGGACAGGGAACGCTCGCGCCCCTGTCGCGGCGGGAGAGCGCCCTCGCGTCGATGACGTGCGTGGTCGACACGGCCTTCACGCCGGGCGGCGCGATGCCATAGTCCGCGAGCCGCGCCTGCGCCTCAGCCGCGATCCAGTCGGTCGTCCATGCCGGTGAGAGCCGGATCTCCAGACGGTGCTTGGCAAAGCCCGCCGACGCAAGCGCGCGACCGATGTCGGACATGATGAGCTCGGTAGCCGGGCAGCCCGAATATGTCGGCGTCACGGTGACGACCAGCTCGTCGGCCTGCCACTCGACGCTGCGCACGATGCCCAAATCGACGATCGAAAGCACCGGGATCTCCGGGTCGGGGACCCTGGCCAGCGTCTGCCACACGGCGGCGTCGCGCTGCGTGCCGCTCATCGTGCTTACCACCGTGGTTACCATTGTGCCCCCGGGTGCGAGCGCGGCAACCATTGCATCGTCGCCAGCAGGTGGCCGAGGTGCTCGGTGTGCGCGCCGCGCCGGCCGCCGCGCTGCATGAACGCCGCCTTCGGAACGCTCAACGTCGCTTCGGTCAGCACCGCATCGACCACCTCGCGCCACGGCTGCGCGAGCGCGAAGAGATCGCAGCCGACCTGCTCGTCGGCCAGAGCGCGGTCGGTATCGTCCGTCTCGAACATCTCGCCGGTGTACATCCACAGATCGTCGATCGCAGCCTGCATCCGCGCATGACTCTCGTCGGTCCCGTCGCCGAGGCGAATTACCCAATCGGCGCTGCGCTCGACGTGATACGCGACTTCCTTCTGCGCTTTTGCGGCGATCTCGGCGACCCGTGAGTCGTGCGAGCCGACGAGCCCGGCGAGCAGCAGCCCATGCCAGACATCGAAGAAAAACTGCCGAGCCATCGTATCGGCATAGCTGCCGTTGGGTTGCTCGACCAGGAGCAGGTTGCGAAACTCACCGCTGTCGCGTGAGAACGCGAGGGCATCCTCGCTCCGTCCCGTTTCCTCGAACCGCGACTCGACCTCGCCCGCGTAGGCGAACCACAGCCGCGCCTGCCCCAGGAGATCGAGTCCGATATTGGTCAGCGCGATGTCCTCCTCGAGCGCCGGTCCGTGACCGACCCATTCGCCGAGGCGCTGCGCGAGAACCAAGTCGCTGTCGGCCAGGCGCAGCAGGTAATCGAAGAGGATCCGGTCGGAGACCATGTTAGATATGCTTCACTTCCTCGGGCATCGGGAAGAAGGTGGGGTGGCGGTAGACCTTGCTGTTCGCCGGCTCGAACAGCGGTACCTTCTGGCCGGGCGCCGTCGCGGTGATGTCGGCCGACCGGACGACCCAGATGCTCACGCCTTCGTTGCGCCGCGTGTAGACATCGCGCGCATTCTTGATCGCCATTTCCGCGTCCGGCGCGTGGAGGCTGCCGACGTGCTTGTGCGCGAGCCCATGCTGGCTGCGAATGAAGATTTCCCAAAGTGGCCATTCGCTCATCGTGCGCTCCTCAATCACTGCTCACTACGCCTCAGGCTGCTTCCCGCGCCCGGGCCGCGCGCTTCTCCGCGTGCGCCATTGCCGCGTCGCGCACCCAAGCCCCGTCCTCCCATGCCTTGATGCGCGTACGCAACCGGTCGCGGTTGCAGGGACCGTTGCCCTTGACCACGTTCTGGAATTCGTCCCAGTCGATGGGGCCGAAATCGTAATGGCCGCGTTCTTCGTTCCACTTCAGCAAGGGATCCGGCATCGTGATACCGAGGTAATCCGCCTGAGGCACCGTCTGATCGACAAAGCGCTGCCGCAGCTCATCGTTCGACAGGATCTTGATCTTCCATTGCGCGGACTGCGCGCTGTGCACGCTCTCGGCGTCAGGCGGCCCGAACATCATCAGCGACGGCCACCACCAGCGATCGAGCGCGTCCTGCGCCATCGCCTTCTGCTCGGGCGTTCCGCGGCAGAGCGTCATCATGATGTCGAAGCCCTGCCGCTGATGGAAGCTCTCTTCCTTGCAAATGCGAATCATTGCCCGCGAGTACGGACCGAACGAGCACCGGCACAGCGGAATCTGGTTCATGATCGCCGCGCCGTCGACGAGCCACCCGATCGCGCCGATGTCCGCCCAGGTGAGCGTCGGATAGTTGAAGATGCTCGAGTACTTCGCCTTGCCCGAGTGCAGATCGGCGACGAGCTGGTCGCGCGAGACGCCGAGCGTTTCCGCCGCCGCATAAAGGTAGAGGCCGTGGCCCGCTTCGTCCTGCACCTTCGCCATCAGGATGGCCTTGCGCTTCAAGCTTGGCGCACGCGTGATCCAGTTGCCCTCCGGCAGCATGCCGACAATCTCCGAGTGCGCGTGCTGTGAGATCTGCCGGACGAGCGTCTTGCGATACGCCTCCGGCATCCACTCCTTGGGCTCGATCTTGATATCGGCATCGACGCGCTCCTGAAACGCGCGTTCCTCGGGCGTCATCTCTTCGAGGCTGCGGAGCTTCTTCGCTCCGGTATCGACCATTTGCGCGTACATGAGATCCTCCTGCCGCTGCGCGCCGCGAGCGCGGGCCCGCGGAAGCGAGTGGGGTACCGAGCGCCGGCGGGTCCGGCGAGCGGCTTCGCAACTGCCGCCTGTGGCGGCGGTCACCTAAAAACGATACACTTTTTCGATGACTCAGGCAAAGTTTGTATCACTTCTCCCAAGCGCAGGGTCGGCGTGAGCCTTCCCGCGAGCCGGGGGCGCACGGCCCGCGCGCGAATCGGGAGCTGGATCCGGCGCGAGCTTGGGCAGCATCCGCCTAAGGCCAAGTCGCTCGTGGTCACGGTCTGGGGCGATGCCATCGCCCCCCACGGGGGAGCCGTGTGGCTGTCGGGACTGATCCGCCTCCTGGCGCCGCTCGGCCTGAACGAAAGGCTGGTACGCACGAACGTGTATCGGCTGGCCCAGGAGGGCTGGCTGGCCACACTACAGGACGGCCGCCGCAGCTTGTACCGCCTGACCGCGGCGGGATTACAACGCTTCGAGCACGCGTATCGCCGGATCTATGCACCGCCGGCACGGGACTGGGACGGCCGCTGGGAGATCGTGCTCGCACCAAGCGCGGTGCTCGCCGCGGGCGAGCGCCGCGAGCTGCGCAAGGAGCTCGGCTGGGAAGGCTTCGGCCCGATTGCGGCGGGCGTATTCGTG
>VBCL01000237.1:12964-13284 GCA_005888865.1 Betaproteobacteria bacterium
CCGTATTGATCGCGCGCGATCCGCCCGGTGCCGTACAGGGTTCGCTACGGGCGCTGGCCGTCGATTGCTGGGATTTGGCCGCCTTGGCAACCGAATATCGGCGGTTCATGGCGCGATTCGGTCCGGTGCTCGAAGCCCTCCGGGCTCACACCGACCACGATCCCGAACAGTGTTTCATCGTGCGGACGCTCCTGATCCACGCCTTTCGCCGGGTCACGCTCCACGATCCGCAGCTGCCTGCGGAGCTGCTGCCCGTCGATTGGCCCGGGCCTGCGGCATACGTTCTCTGCCGCGACTTCTATCGGCTCACCCACCAGTCC
>VBCL01000238.1 GCA_005888865.1 Betaproteobacteria bacterium
CACCAGCGGACTTGCGTTCCTCTTCGAGCCGCTTGACGATCACGCGATCGTGTAGGGGACGAATCTTCATGTTGGTGCTCACTCCATAAAATTATCTAACAATCAATGGGTTGGCCCGCCTTGTACGGCGGCAGGGGACTTTGTCTGGATGAGGACGCCTTTGTTAGCACTCATCGACAGCGAGTGCTAATCATAGAGCGTCATGGCGACGGAATCAAGCCCTTCCTTCGCCCGAGGCCGCCCCGACATCGATCGCGATGGGGTTTGCGGCCAGCCTTCCGAGAAGACGATGTGCTAAGGTTTCCGCTCGCCGCGAGCACGATCAGGGCGGTGATTCGAGGACATTACCCTCGTCCGGGCGGCGTCGATCCGCACGCTTATTCGGTGCGCCTTCCTTGCAGCTCATGGGAGAAAAAAGATGGCGAACGAATCCACCGCAGCCGGCGCAGGGACGTCACTGCCGGGGGGCGAGTCGCTCGAACCGAGAACGGTGGACGCGGGTCGTGGTGCGTCGTGGTGGGTGGAGGGCTGGCGACTGTTCACGCCGCGCGTTGGCATGTGGCTGCTGATTACGCTCATCCTGATCGGCCTGGTTTGCCTGCTCGCACTTGTCGGACTCGTTCCCTTTATCGGTCAGTTGCTTGTCCTGGCATGCGACGTCCTGGCACCCGTCTTTGTCGGCGGCTTGATGCTGGGCTGCCGGGCGGTGGATCGGGGCAATCCACTGACCGTAGCGCATCTTTTTGCGGGCTTCAGCCAACGCACCGGACCACTGGTGATCGTCGGTGTGATCTACACCGGCCTCGCCATGCTGATCGGCCTCATCATCATCGGCATGATGATCGCGATCTTCGGGGTCGCGATTCTCGGCATGCTCACCGGCGGAGTCGACGGCACGCAGACCGGCGTCTCCCTCGACAGCGTGGTCGTCGCGGTCCTCTTGGGCTTCCTGTTCTTTCTGCTTCTGCTGCTGCCTCTGGTGATGGCGATCTGGTTTGCACCGGCGCTGGTCATGCTGGGCGGCATGAGCCCGGTCGATGCCATGAAGGCCTCGTTTCACGGTTGCCTGCGCAATGTCGTTCCGTTCCTTGTTTACGGCGTGATTTGGCTCGTGCTCGCGACGCTTGCCTCGATACCGTTCGGACTGGGCTGGTTCGTGCTCGGCCCTGTCACAATTGCGACGGTCTACGCGTCGTACTGTGACATCTTCGAGGACAAGGGCAACGCGTAGCCGCGTGACGTGTCGCTAATTCGCCGGCGGGTGCGCCCCAAGCGCGCTGTTGACGCGGACTGCGACCGCCGCCGGGGCGCCGCGACGAAGGAACCAGCGCAACTGCGCAGTATCGCCGGCGGGAGCGAATTCAAAGGGCTTGAGGAGATGCTGCACGGCTGCCGCATAACGTGAGCCGCGCGGGATGCGAACGACCCAGGTCTTTTTTCCCGGCGGCGTATCAAGGAGGGCTTCGAGAAGCGCCTTGCCGTGACCGCCGCCGCGACGCTCGATTTCGAGACCGGCAAGCCAAAGCTCGTAGCCGCCTTCGAGCGCTCGAAAGAGTCCGAACCCAACTGGAGGCGTGCCAGTGTTCCGCCCATCGGGCCAGAAGACGTAACCGGGGACCGCGACCGCTTCGACGCGGCCCGTCTTCGGGTCTTCCTCGACGAAGTATCCGCTGACCAGAGCCCGCTTCAACTTCGCGAAGAACTCGATGGCACCGGGCGTGTCTGCCGCCAGTGCGCGATCGAAGCTGCCCTCTGACGCGCCCTGACGAATGAGCGAACGCAGCATCGCCAGGTGTCCAACGTGGGCCGGTACGAGCACGGGTCTCTCGGACAAACGATGACGACCTAACTTAACGCGCGTCGCGCGGCCCGGGGCTGCGGGCGTACGAACGGGCCGCGCCGGGACATGAGCGGTACAGCACTCGCTATGTGTACAACAACTTTCGAGTTTCGCTAGTGCGCCTGTTCCCAGTTCGGACCAACACCCACGTCCACGACCAGCGGCACGTTGAGACTCGCCACGCTCGTCATCAGCCGGGGCAGCTCGGCGCGCAGGCGCACCACCTCCGCGTCGGGCACTTCGAGCACGAGCTCGTCGTGCACCTGCAGAATCAGGCGCGAGCCGATCCGCTCATGATCGAGCCACGCTTGCAGCGCAACCATCGCGAGCTTGATGAGATCGGCGGCCGTACCCTGCATCGGCGCGTTGATCGCAGCGCGCTCGGCCGCCTGCCGTCGCGGGCCGCCGCCCGCGTTGATGTCCGGCAGCCATAGTCGCCGTCCGAATACCGTCTTCACGTATCCCTGGCTGCGCGCCAGCTCTCGCGTGCGTTGCATGTATTCCGCGACGCCGGGGTAGCGCGTGAAGTAACGGTCGATGAATGCTTGCGCCGCGGCGCGCTCGATGTTGAGCTGCGCCGCCAGACCGAAGGCGCTCATGCCGTAGATCAGTCCGAAGTTCACCGCTTTGATATAGCGCCGCTGCTCGGCGCTGACCTCGCCGATAGGCACACTGAAAATCTCCGCGGCAGTCGCCCGGTGAATATCCTCGCCCGCAGCGAACGCCTGCATGAGCGAGTGGTCGCCGGACAGGTGCGCCATGATCCGAAGCTCGATCTGCGAATAATCCGCCGACATGAGCACGTGTCCGGGCGGCGCGATGAACGCCTCGCGAATACGCCGGCCTTCCGTGGTGCGCACGGGAATGTTCTGCAGATTCGGCTCGGTGCTGGCGAGCCGCCCCGTCACGGCGGTCGCCTGGCCGAAATTCGTATGCACGCGACCGGTGCCGGGATTGATCATCTGCGGCAGCTTGTCCGTGTACGTCGACTTGAGCTTCGAAAGCGCGCGGTGCTCGAGCAGCACCTTCGGCAGCGGATAGTCGGCCGCAAGCGCCTGGAGCACATCCTCGTCGGTGGAGGCCTGGCCGGTCACGGTCTTCCTCACGACCGGAAGCTTCATCCGATCGAACAGGACCTCGCCGAGCTGGCGCGGCGAGCCGAGGTTGAACGGGCCTCCGGCGAGCTGGAACGCCTGCTGTTCGAGCGCGGCGAGTCGTTCGCCCAGGGTTCGGCTCTGGTCCGCGAGCAGTCGCGCATCGAGCAGCACACCTGTGCGCTCCATGCGAAAGAGCACTTCGCGCGTCGGCATTTCGATCGTTTCGTAGACATGCTTGAGCTCCGCGTCGGCCGCGAGGCGCGGATAGAGGAGACCATGCAGCTGGAAGGTGACGTCGGCGTCTTCGGCCGAGTATTCGGTCGCGCGCTCGACCGCGACTTCGTCGAAGCCGATCCGGTTCGCGCCCTTTCCCGTGACCTCGTCGTAAGTGATCGTCCTGACGTCGAGATGGCGCCACGCGAGGCTGTCGAGGTCGTGCGGACGGTACGACTCCAGCAGGTACGACTGCAACATCGTGTCGTGCGCGGCGCCGGCGAGCGCAACGCCGTGGTTGGCGAGCACATGCTGGTCGTACTTGAGATTCTGCCCCAGCTTGGCCGCGCGCGGGTTCTCGAACCATGGCTTGAGTCGCGCCAGAACGTCCTCCAGCGAGAGCTGCGCCGGCGCCCCGGTGTAGCGATGGCTCACCGGGACGTACGCAGCGCGACCGGGCGCGATTGCAAACGCGAAGCCGACCAGCTGCGCCCGCATCGGGTCGAGACTCGTGGTCTCGGTATCGATGCAGACGAGCTCGGCACGCTCGATCGCGGCGAGCCAGCGATCGAATGCGGCCTGATCGAGCACCATCTCGTAGCGTCGTTCGACCATCGGGCGCCGGGCTTCTGGCGTCGACTTGACGGGTTCCTGCCGCTGGACGCCGGACGCTGGACGATCGGCGGTTGCAGCCTGTCCTGGCACGTCTTTGATCCAGCTCTTGAACTCGAAGCGCTCGTAGAGGGTCTTGAGCGCCTCGGCATTCGGCGGCCGAACGACGAGCTCCGCGGGT
>VBCL01000084.1:0-269 GCA_005888865.1 Betaproteobacteria bacterium
ACCGAGATCGGCCAGCGGTTCGGCGTCGAGCTGACCGGAGTGCCGTGCATCGGCGATTCGGTCCGCGACCTGCAGGCGGCGGAGGCGGTCGGGGCGCAACCGATTCTTGTGTTGACCGGCAAGGGCGAGAAGACATTGCGCGAGGGCAAGTTTCCCAAGAACACGGTGATCTTCCCCGATCTTGCTTTCGCGGTGACGGCGCTCCTTGCCGGTGACTAGGAGCCTGTCGGTGTTGCGCTCCGTTCTGTTCGCTCTGTACCAGCTCATCG
>VBCL01000084.1:283-773 GCA_005888865.1 Betaproteobacteria bacterium
TCTACGCCACACTCGTCCTGCTCCTGTTCTGGTTGCCGCGACTGTCGCGGTTCCGGTTCATCATCGGCTGGTGCTGGCTCATGCTCTTCGGCGCGCGCTGGATCTGCGGCATCCGCCATCGCATCATCGGCGTGGAGAACATCCCGCCGCGCGCCTCGCCGCATATCGTCATGTCCAAGCACTCGTCGACCTGGGAGACCCTGGAGTTGAATTTTCTGTTCCCCCCGCTGGCCTTCGTCGCCAAGAAGGAGCTGCTTTCGATACCTTTCTTCGGCTGGGCCTTCTCGTTCGCCTCGCCGATCACGATCGACCGCAAGGCGGGGAAGGACGCAATGCAGCAGATTGCCGAGCAGGGGCGCGAGCGTCTCGCGCAGGGTTTCTGGATCGTCGTCTATCCGGAAGGCACCCGGATTCGCGCGGGGACGCGCGCGCACTACAAGACCGGCGGCGCGCGGCTCGCGCTCGCTCTTGGCATACCGGTCGTGCCGGT
>VBCL01000084.1:853-22635 GCA_005888865.1 Betaproteobacteria bacterium
CGACGAAACCGACATGCAACAGCTGATCAACAAGGTCGAGAAGTGGATCGAGGACGAAGTCACGCGATTGGGAAATCCCCTACGCGACGCGCCGGCGCAGCGCCGCTGATCGGCCGCCGCCAAGGCGGTTCCGACGGCAGCGTGCGTCGCGTGCTGCTCGCCGGGGAAGCGACCGATTACCGCTTGATTCGTGCGCGCCGGCAATCGATCGGCATGACGATCGATCACAGTGGCCTCGTGGTGCGCGCGCCGCGCTGGGTCCCGATCCGCGAAATCGAGCTGGCGCTGACCGAGCGCGCTCGCTGGGTCATCGAGACGCTCGCCATATGGCGCGGCCGCAATCGCGAATCCCTTCCGACCGAGTGGCACGCCGGTGCACCGCTGCTCTATCTGGGGCGGCCGCTGACGCTGGCGCTCTTCCCGGCGCGCCGGACCGCCATCGCCGCCGATCTGTTGCACCTTACCGTCCTGCATCCGACACCGGGCGATCAGACCGAGATCGGCGCCTTCGTCTGTCGCTGGCTGAAGGAGCAAGCGCTGGCATTGCTCGTCCCGCGCGCACTGCATTTCGCGCGTCGCCTCAAGGCCAAGCCGCCCGCGGTCAAGCTGTCCGATGCGCGCGCTCAATGGGGCAGTTGTAACCACCGGGGCGAGATCCGGCTCAACTGGCGCCTGGTGCAGCTTCCGCCGGGCATCGCCGACTATGTCGTCGCACACGAGGTAGCGCACTTGATCGAGCTCAACCATTCGCCGCGATTCTGGGCGCTGGTCGAATCGGTTCTGCCCGGTCACGTACAGGCGCGTCGCGAGCTCGACGCGCTGACGCCGTTGCTGGATTGACCGTTCTCGGGATTCCCCGGGCGCCGCGCGAAGCCTGTCCTGAGCAAAGTCGAAGGGCGCTTAGCTCGGGCTACGCAAGGTTACCCGCTCCGCAGCGGCGGAAAGTCGACGCGCGCGGCGGCCTGCTGCTGCAACAATCGCTGCAGCACGGCGCCCAGCTCCTCGCCGCCGCGCGTGTCCCTCCAAGCGCCGCTTTCAGGGCGGAAGTGAAATCCACCCGATTTGGCGGCGACCCAGATTTCGCGGTTCGGTACGTGACGGTTGACGATAATGCGGCCGCCCGTGCCGCAATCGACGCTCAGCACGCCGTCGTTCTCGGACCAGTCGAGATCGCCGTTTTCCGCGGCGTCGAGGGCAGCGCCGATAGCGTCGAGGACGCGGTCGGTCAGTGCGAGGAATGCGCTCTCGTCCTGCATCGGAGCCCTCAAGGAGCGCGACGCCGGCATGTTAGACTTCGCCGCAACCGCACGTCGGTGTCGTAGACAGAGTCCCGGATGTTACGCCGTTCCATTGCCGTCATCATCAGCTGCGCGGCCGCGCTGGCGGTCGCTGGATGCGGCATCAAAGGACCACTGAAGCTACCTCCGGGCCAATCCGCGCCTGCGCCCACCGGCCTGCCTCCAGGCGCGGTTCCGGCAACCACGTTGCCCCCCAAGCCGCCCGATACGACGACGCCACCATCGGACACTCCGAGCGACGACAAGGACCAGAAGCAGTGAGCGCGCTCTTCGATCGGGACGGCACGCTGTGCGTCGAGGGCGTGTCGCTGACCGATGTTGCGGCACGCCACGGAACACCGTGCTTCGTCTACTCGCGCGCTGCATTGGAGGCGGCGTATCGGGAGTTCGACGGGGCGTTCGCAGGAACACCTCATCTCACCTGCTACGCGGTGAAGGCCAACTCGAACCTCGCCGTTCTCGACGTGTTCGCCCGGCTGGGCAGCGGCTTCGACGTCGTCTCCGGAGGCGAGCTCGCGCGCGTCCTGGCCGCCGGCGGTGACCCGCGCAAGATCGTCTTCTCCGGTGTCGGCAAGAGCGAGGCCGAGCTGCGCCAGGGGCTCGAGCTGGGGATCCATTGCTTCAACGTGGAATCCAGCAGCGAGCTTGCGCGTCTCGACCGCATTGCCGGAACGCTGGGAACGCGCGCGCCGGTGAGCCTTCGCGTGAATCCCGACGTCGATCCCAGGACGCATCCGTATATCTCGACCGGGCTCAAGGAGAGCAAATTCGGGATCGCGTTCGCAGAAGCGCTTCCACTCTACCGACGCGCCGCCGGGCTCGCCAACGTCGTGGTTCGGGGGATCGACATCCACATCGGGTCGCAGATCACCGCCCTCGAACCCTATCGCGAAGCCGCGATGAAGGTGCTCGAACTGGTCGACGCGCTCGCCTCCGCGGGCATCCACCTCGAGCACGTCGACCTCGGTGGCGGCATCGGCATCCGCTATCGCGACGAGACACCGGTGGATCTCGCTTCGTACGCGGCAATGATCGCCAAGCTCTTCGGCGGTCGCCGCGAATCGCTGCTGTTCGAGCCGGGCCGCCGACTGACGGGCAACGCCGGCATCCTGCTGACGCGGGTGGCCTACCTCAAGCCGGGCGAACGCAGCTTTGCCGTGGTGGATGCGGCGATGAACGATCTCCTGCGGCCGGCCCTCTATGATGCATGGCACGACGTGCGTCCGGTGCGTCGATGCAACGAACGCCCGCGGATCTGGCAGATCGTCGGCCCGGTCTGCGAAAGCGCCGACTTTCTGGCGCGAGACCGCGAGCTTGCGCTGGTGGAAGGCGACCTGCTGGCGATCCTGTCGGCGGGCGCCTATGCGATGGTGATGAGCTCGAACTACAACTCGCGTCCGCGTGCGGCCGAGGTGCTCGTCGAGGGCACTACGATGCATCTGGTCGGACGGCGCGAAAGCGTCGGCGAACTCTTCGCGCGCGAATCTCGCCTGCCCTAACTCGCGTTGCGCTGCGACCGGCGCGGTCCAAAAAATGTGAATTTTGCGCGTTGCGTACTGTGTGCGAATTCGCAACACTGACGCTCAGCGTCACACGAAACTGCAATTAAATCTTGTATTTCGAAAAAATTTGGCTAGAATTCAGGCAGCAGGTGTCAATGGGTTTGTCAAGGGGTCGAGCAAGACGCAGTGCGACACCAAAGCAAAACCTGGCGGGACCTGCGCTGAAGCGGCAGCACTGATAACAGTTTCAGCAAACTCAGACAGGAGAACTGAAGATGATGGCTGACATGATGACGATGACGTCGCCGGCAGCGCCGGCCGCGCCAAAGAAGAAGGCGAAGAAGCGTAAGGCCAAGAAGGCTGGCCCGAAGAAAGCTGCCAAGAAGAAGGCAGCGAAGAAGAAGACCGCAAAGAAGAAGACCGCGAAGAAGAAGACGGCGAAGAAGGCGAAGAAGAAGGCGGCGAAGAAGAGGAAGCCGGCGAAGAAGAAGGCCGCGAAGAAGAAAGTCGCCAAGAAGCGCAAGGCGGCCCCCAAGAAGAAAAAGGCCGCAAAGAAGAAGGCCAAGAAGCTCTAAGCTTCTCTGGCCGCACGGCTGTCGCAGACCTGCGACGGCCCCCAAAACAGGCGACGCGCAAGTGTCGCCTGTTTTGTTTGGGGAACCGGGGAAAACGTCAGCGCGAAGACGCGTGAACGGGCGGCGCAGAGGCCTGCTTGATGTGGCCGACAGGTCGGGCCGGAGCCGTCGGCTTCACCGTCCGGGTGGCCTTGCCCCGCTTCGATTTCTGGGCGCCCACCGGTCCTGAATCGCTCACCACGCGCAGCCGCTGTCCGGGCACGACCTTGGCCGCGAGGCTCGCGTTCCAGCCCTTGAGATCCTGAGCCGAAACGTCGTAACGCGCGGCGATCGAGGAAATCGTCTCACCTTTGCGCACGCGATGGTAGAAGGTGCGCCCGTTCGGCACGGTCGTGAACACCGCATTCTGCAGACTGGCGACGGTGGCATCCGAAGGCGCCTGGGTCGGTACCAGCAGCGCATGCCCCGTCGGCACCTTGGCGCGCGCGCCGATGCCGTTAACCGTACGCAGCGTCTCCAGCGGCAGTCCGAAGCGCGTAGCAACCTGCTGCAGCGTTTCATTGGGCTTGAGCTTGTACGCCTGCCAGGTGACCATCGGCTGGTGGGTAAGCTCCAGCTTGGCCGCGAACAGCTCGGCCTTGTCGTAAGGCAGCAGGAGTGTGGCCTCGTCCGCCCCGGCGATCACCGGGCGGTTGTGCTGCGGGTTGAGCGACAGGAATTCGTCGAGGGGCATCTCGGCGAGCTCCGCGGCAACCTTCACGTCCATCTTCCTCGTCGTTCTCACTACGGTGAAATACGGCGCGTCGGGGATGTCGGCGAGCGACAGGTCGAAGCGTTCGGGATCATTGACGATGTTCTTCACGGCCTGCAGCTTCGGGATATAGCCGCGCGTCTCCTCCGGCATTTTGAGGCTCAGGTAGTCCGTCGGCTTCCCGCGTTTCTGGTTCGCCTCGACCGCCCGGTGCACCGACCCCTCGCCCCAGTTGTACGCGGCCAGGGCAAGCTGCCAGTCACCAAACTCGGCGTGGAGCTTTTCCAGATAGTCCAGTGCACCCTCGGTCGCGGCGATAACGTCGCGGCGCTCGTCGAACCACCAGTTCTGCTTGAGCCCGTAGTTCTTGCCCGTCGACGGTATGAATTGCCAGATGCCGGAAGCCCGACTGCGCGAGTACGCCATCGGGTTGTACGCGCTCTCGATCATCGGCAGCAGCGCGATCTCCAGCGGCATGCCGCGCTTCTCGACTTCGACAACGATGTGGTACAGATAACGCCGGCTGCGCTCGACCATCCGCGCTACATAATCCGGCCGCGCGGCGTACCAATCCTCCGCGGTCTTCACCAGGGGCGTGTCGAGATCCTTCAGCACGAACCCCTGCCGGATCCGCGTCCACAGATCACCGTATTCCGAACGCAGCTGCAGCGTGGCGTTGGTCACCGAGTCCGGATCTCCCCCGGTCGCGATTTGTACCGGCGGCTCCGGGGGCGGGATCACGGGCATCGGCTCGACCGCGATTTCTGCAGCGGTCAGCGCCTCCCCGGGAGATGCCGGCTGCTCCGCAGTGCTCGGTGGAGCGGCAGCCACGGTCGCTGTGGGTGAAGTCGCGACCGGCGAGATCGCGCAGGAACAGAGCGTCAGCGCGAGGGCCGCAGCGAGGGCAAGGGACGGCAGCGCCGCGAAGGCTGATCGAAGAGTAGGCAAAGTGGGCGGATGGTAGGGTCGGTGTGGGAGCGCGTCAAGCTTGGACTTCCGAACGGCGTCCCCGAGGCCCGCTCACGCCTGCCCTGCTCGTACTTTCGACGGCATGGAAGCAAGGCGTTGGCGTCTTCGACCACGTGTGCGAAGCGAAGGTTCGCAGCATGTGCTTATGGCCGGAGCAGCGCCGTCTCGCACGACGCTGATGTAGTTGTCGGCGAACGCCGGGATCGGGATAATCGTCGTCATGGCGGAATCGTCGACAGCGCCTTGGACCGTGTCAACCGGCACGCTGGCGGAATGGTTCGCAACCCCGCTCGGCCAGTATCTGCTGGCTCGCGAGCAGGCGTACTTCGACCGCACGCTCTCCGATATCTTCGGCTTCCACGCACTGCAGATCGGATTGCCGGAATGCCCGTTTCTGCGCGGCTCGCGCATCACGACGCGGCTGACCGTCGATCTGGAGGAACCCGCGCAAGTGCTCGCCGATCCGCATTGGCTGCCTTTCGCCGAGAATGGCGCCGATCTGATCGTGCTGCCGCACACCCTCGAGTTCACCGACGAGCCGCATCAATTGCTGCGCGAAGTCCACCGCGTGATTCGCCCCGAAGGCCAGCTGATCATCGCCGGCTTCAATCCGTTCAGCCTGTTCGGCACCAAGCGCTATTTCGGCCGCGAGCAGACGATGCCCTGGACCGGCAATTTCATTGCGCTCTACCGGCTCAAGGATTGGCTCTCGCTGCTCGGCTTCGAGGTCGCCGGTGGGCGCCTGGATTGCTACGTCCCGCCCTTCGCCCAGGAGAAATGGCTGCAACGCTTCCACTTTTTCGAGAAGGCCGGTGACCGCTGGTGGCCGATCGCCGGCGGGGTGTATTTCCTGCGCGCGACCAAGCGCGTCCTTGGCATGCGAGTGATCACGCCGGCCTGGTCGCGGCGCGTGCGCAAGAAGGCCCTCGCAGCCCAGGCGCGTCAGGTTCGGGAATGCGCCGACGTGCGCGAGTGACTGGCGCCGCATGACGGCGCCGGTCGTGATCTAACCGGACGGCGCGTGCAAGGGCAACCCGGGCCCGGGCGGCTGGGGTGCGCTCCTCCAGTACCGAGCGCGTGAGCTCGAACTTTTCGGTGGCGAGTCGCTGACGACCAACAACCGCATGGAGCTCACCGCGGTCATCCGTGCCCTGGAAAGCCTCAAGCGCCGGACCGTGGTCGAGGTCTACACCGACTCGCAATACGTCAAGAACGGCATCGAAGCCTGGATCGGAAAGTGGAAGACGAACGGCTGGAAGACCAGCGATCGCAAGCCGGTCAAGAACGAAGACCTCTGGCGCGAGCTCGACCGCCTGGCCCGCGAGCACGACATCGTCTGGCATTGGGTGAAGGGGCATGCCGACACCGAAGGCAATTGCCGCGCGGACGCGCTCGCCAATCGCGGTGTGGATGCGGTGCGCGGCGCAACTGCGAGGCCATAACCACCGTGACCCTGCACGGGTGCGTGGCCAGCCCGCCCTCGGCAGCGGGCCGAGCAACAAAGTTATGCCAAGCGCAGCAGGTTTCGCCCTCCTTGTGTGGTCGCCGGAGTGTACAGAGCAAGTACATGAGGATTCCGAGCGGCCGAGCAACAAAGTTATGCCAAGCGCAGCAGGTCCTAAAGCTGCATCGGCAGGATGACCATCTGCATGCCGGATAGATGCAGGCGCCGCTGCAGCGCCAGCGCGGTCTGGTTGTGCAACAGCCGGGTGAGCCAGTTTTCGTTGCGGAAAACGAGCTTGCTGGTGAAGAACACGCAGTTGGCATATTCCTTCTGAATCTCTTCCGCGAGCTTGACCAGTTCGTCGACGCGGTCGGTCCCCAGCGAGAAGCGGGCGGTTGCGGCGAGTCCGTTCGCGTTGCAATAGTTGACGTAGAACGACAGCGCCCGATCGAGCGCCGAGCGCATTTTCTCGATTTGCTTTGCACCGCCATAGCTCTGCGCGTCGACGGCCTTGGCGCTGATGAAAATGAAGTTGCGGAAGTGGTTCGGAAACAGCCGCTGCACCCAGAGTACCGTATGGATGCCACCGCCCCGGCTCGAGCCGACCATGAACACCGCGCTCGGCGCCTCTGAATCGAGCGGCGGCGGGTTCTCGAGCTTGGGGCAGGGGGCCGCGCTGAAGATCTCGTCGACGTCCTTGAGCCGCGCCTTGACCCAGTCGTAGTGCCTGTGGATCGCGAGGCAGATGGCGATGACCAGCGACGTGATGACGACGGTCACCCAGCCGCCTTCGCCGAACTTCTCGACCAGTGTCACGCCGAGGATCCCCGCAGTCACGGCGAGGCCGATGCCGGAGAACGCGAGCCGGTGCAACCAGCGGCGATCGGTGGCGCGGGCGCGCCACCAGTAGATGCACAATCCGAGGAGCGACAGGGTGAAGGTCAGGAATACGTTGATCGAATAGAGCACGACCAGGAGGTCGACGCTACCGCGGCTCCAGAGGACGATGACCAGCGCCGCGAGCCCCATGATCACGATTCCGTTCTGCGTCACCAGGCGGGTCGAGAGATGGCGGAACTGGTGGGGAAGCCACGAGTCGGCCGCCATGTTCGACAGCACCCGCGGGCCGCCGAGGAAGCCCGTGTTCGCGGCGACGAAGAGCAGCCCCGCTTCGGTGGCCAGAACCACACTCAGCCCGATCTGATTGAACCCTGGCCCGAAGCCAAAGCTCTCGAGAATGCTCCCGAAGACGACGGCGTTGAGGGTCTGGCCGTCGACCGGCGCAGCGTGCCACAACAGATAGAGCAGGATGATGCCGCCGGCGGTGAAAGCCAGCGACGTGGCCATGTAGAACATCGTCAGCTTGCCGGTGCGAACGATGGGCTCGCGCAGCGTCTGCACGTTGTTCGACACCGCTTCGATCCCGGTGTAGGTACCGCCGCCCAACGAGTACGCACGCAGGAACAGCGACAGCGCGGCGACCCAGCCGATGTCGTGAACGAGCGCGCGGGTATCGCCGACCGCGTCGGGAACGACCAGGGTCAGGCCCTGCGAATGTCCGAAGATCCCGTAGGTGATCAGGATCACGTGTGTGACGATGAAGCCGAGGAAGATCGGCAGCAGCACGCGGATCGATTCCTTCATGCCGCGCAGATTGAGCATCAGCAGCGCCGCGACGAGCGCGAGCTCCGTGCCGAGCTTGAACGCACCAAACGAAGCGGGCAGCAGGCTGAATAGCGCGTCCACACCGCTCGCGACCGAGATCGCGATCGTCAGCACGTAGTCGACGATCAGCGCCGCGCCAGAGACGAGCCCGGCGCGCGGCCCGATGAGGCTTGTGGCCACGCGATAGCCGCCACCGCCGGTCGGGAAAAGCTCGATCACCTGGTTGTAGGCGAGCGAGATGATGAACACGGTCGCCGCGGTGGCCAGCGCCATGTAGAGCCCGAGGTGCGTATGCGCGCCAAGCGCCTTGAATGCCTCCTCGGGGCCGTATGCGGACGAGGACAGTCCGTCGGCCCCCAGGCCCACCCAGGCGAGGAACGCAGCGAGCGCGATGTGCTGGCGTGTGCTCGCGCTGAACGGATCGAGCGGCTTGCCGATGACCAGATGCCGCAGCTTCTCGTACGTCGTCATACGGGCTCACCCTGCGCGCCCGGGTACCGCGACGAACATGCGCGACGACCGGGGCTCACAAGGCGAAGGGAAACTCGGGGAAAAGAAGCGGTTCGGCACGAGCCATGCAAGGCCGGATGCTGCGCCGCAGCATGCGACAGACTTTACGCCTGGCCTTGTTGCTTGGCAAGGCGTCGGGCGAACACCTGCATTTCGCGCATTGCCTGCTTGTCGCCTTTGCGCTCCGCCGCCGCCACGCCGTCGCGCCACGCGGAGAGCGCCTCGTCGTCGCGGTGCGCGGATGCGAGCGCCTTGCCGAGCATCTTCCAGGCCGCGGAGTACGTTGGATCGAGCTCGACCGCGCGTCGCAAATGCGTGGCCGCGATCTGCGCGTTACCCAGCTTCAAATACTCGTTGCCGATCCCGAAGCGAAGAAGCGCGCCGTCTTTTCCGGAGGCAAGCAACCGCTCGAGGCCTGCGAGCGCGGTACCTGCATCAGGAGACGACATCGAGCCGCCGCAGCTACTCTTTAACGATCGCGCCCGTCGCGCAGTCGACGTGTTGCATCGGGTAGGTCACATCCTTGCCCGCCTCGCCAGCTTTGCCCAGGACCTGCGCGTAAAGCCAGCCGCCAGCGCCGTGCCCGTAGACGATCCGCTGTGGAAATTCATCCGCCGGATTGCTGAACGTGAACAGCCTCGCGCCCTTGTCATCGGCGACGTCGGTCAGCTTGAAAGCCACCTCTTTCTTGCCGGAGGGAATCGCGACGTAGTAGACCCCGTCGGCGCGCGCCTCGAGCCGCAGATACTCGTAATCCTGCGTCTTCTCGGTACCGGGATCCGCCTTGGTCTTGCCGACAGTCTCCATTTTTTCCTTGAGCGTGCCCTGAAACTTTGGAGCGACGACGGTGTGGCTGATGCCGACCATCATGCCGCCGCGCGCCGGCGACCACTGCTCGAGGAACTCGCGCCGGTTGACCTCGCCCCTCCAGCAGCCTCGCAACCAGGCAAGCGACTCGAGCGACTGCGGGGCTGCGGGCTCGGCAGTCTGCGTTGCGGTTTGCGCGCTCATGGGAAAGCATGCCCACGCCACCGCGGTGGCGAACGCGAGCACGACAGGGAATGCTGGCTTGGCAGGATGCTTACGCATGCAAATCCTCACTGTGGCCGCGCGAGCGGCAGGTTCAGCAACAAGTTCTGCGGCTTGAGTTTCAATCGGTGGTCGCGATCCATCGCCATCCCCAGATAGACCGAGCGGCCGGCGATGGAGGGAAGCATGTCGCTCGCCTCCGCAAAGGTGAGCTCGAACAGGCACAGCAATCGCTCCATGCGCTCGTCGGAGACTTCGACGCGATTGTACAGATCGTTGAGCAACGCACTCGCCTCGGCATCGAGCCCGACGTGCCAGACCCAGCGCGCATCCTCGATCCCGGGACGTGGCCGGATCGCCACCTCGGCCCCGAGAAAATGCGCGATCCAGCGCTCCAGCAACCGGCACAGGCCTTCGAGCGCGCCCCCTCCGCGGTTCAAGCTCACGGCGAAGTCGTACTGCTCGTCCCGATCCCAGTAGGCCGTGGCGTTGTCCTCCGACAGCACGTCGAGGTCGATAGTTCGAGTCGGGGTACGATTTTGCGCCAGCAACTCACCCAGGCTGCCGAAGCCGCCGGTGGTGGCGTAGCGTTCCACGGTCTCGACATCGGCGGCCATCACCGCACCGTCAGCCAGCACGCTCACGCGCTGCGCACGGAAGAGCATTTCCGCCACGCGGGCTTCCATCGGCGCGGCGGACTCGGTTAGGACATGGCGCAGCAGAACCTGCGTCAACTGCTGCACGAACAGGGGCGGCACGTCGACGCCGTCACCCTGAAAGAGCGCAACGTATGCAGACTCGAGATCGGGCGCGGAAATCAGTCGATTCCGAAAACGCAGCCAGATGCGGTAATTGTCCCGCGCATCGGCGTCGGCGATGGCTGCGATCTCGGCGTCACGGACTCCCCGTCGAGGGTCGACCTGCAGGCTGCGGTGCAGCGCTCGTTCGCGATCGTCGGACTCGGGTAGCGGCGAGAGCTCGGGGCGCAGCAGGAAGCTCCGCAGAAAGTCGTCGCTGACGGCGAGCCGGCCAGCCGGCGTAAACGCAAGCAAGCCATAGCCGGAGGAACGCCAGAAGTCGGGCATCGATGCGGATGAGAGGACGCGGGCGAGGGCGACTTGCTCCCGGCAACGCCTGCTTAGAACCCGCCGTGTACCGGAATAGTATGATCTCCATGCGGAATACTCAAACCGGCGAAACCGGCGAGGGTTTCCCCAAGTCCTTGCTCCGGAGCGACCATGCCTACTGTCGACCCTTTCGATCTCAGCGGAAAGATCGCGTTGGTGACGGGCGCGAGCCGCGGCATCGGCGAGTCGGTCGCGCGGATGCTTGCCGCGCATGGTGCACGCGTAATCGTGTCCAGCCGCAAGGCCGATGGCTGCGAGAGCGTCGCGGCCGCGATTCGCGGCGACGGCGGACAGGCGGAGGCGCGGGTCTGTCACATCGGCGAGCCGGAGCAGATCCGCGCGCTCATGATGGCCATCGAAGCCGAGCACGGTCGCCTCGATGTCCTGGTCAATAACGCGGCCGCCAACCCTTATTTCGGTCCGATCGTCGACACCGATCTGGGCGCGTTCCAGAAGACCATCGACGTGAATGTCCGGGGCTATTTCTTCATGTCGTCGCTCGGCGCGAAGCTCATGGCGAAGCACGGTGGCGGCGCCATCGTCAACGTGGCCTCGGTCAACGGCATCGTCCCGGGGCATTGGCAGGGTGTCTATTCGATCACCAAGGCGGCGATCATCGGCATGACCAAGGCGTTCGCGAAGGAGTGTGCGGCCATGGGCGTGCGCGTCAATGCGATCGCGCCCGGCGCGACCGACACCAAGTTCGCGGCGGCGCTCATTCACAGCCAGGACGAAGCGGTCAAACGCATGACCACGACCCACGTTCCGATGGAGCGGGTCGCGCAACCCGCTGAGATGGCGGGGGCGGTGCTCTACCTCGTGTCCCCCGCAGCGAGCTACACGACGGGCGCGTGCCTCGTC
Source organism: Betaproteobacteria bacterium (assembly GCA_005888865.1). Lineage (GTDB taxonomy): Bacteria > Pseudomonadota > Gammaproteobacteria > Burkholderiales > Casimicrobiaceae > PALSA-1003. The sequence continues at coordinate 12,585 of VBCL01000084.1, forward strand.
GTCGACGGCGGCTACCTGGTGGGCTAGCTCGATATGGCAGGAGCCACCGCAGAGGCCAACATCGGCACGATGCCGGTGCCGGACAAGCATCGCGTCGACGTCAACGTGCTCGAAGCGTACTTGCGCGAGCACATTCCCGGCCTTACGGGACCGCTTGCGGTCGAGCAATTCAGGGGTGGGCAATCGAACCCCACCTTTCGGGTGACCGCCGGCCGCCGGCGCTTTGCGCTCCGCCGCAAGCCGCCCGGCAAGCTCCTGCCTTCGGCGCACGCGATCGAGCGCGAATACCGCGTGATGAGCGCGCTTTCGGGCAGCGACGTACCTGTGCCCAGGACGTGGTGCCTGTGCGAGGACCCGACCGTCATCGGTACCGCGTTCTACGTCATGGACTGCGTCGATGGGCGTATTTTCTGGGACCCCGCGCTGCCCGGCATGAGCCGTGAGGAGCGCGCCGGGATCTTCGCGGAAATGAACCGCGTGATCGCGGCATTGCATCGGGTCGATTACCGTGCGGTCGGGCTCGACGACTACGGCAGGGCGGGCGGCTACCTCGCGCGTCAGATCGCGCGCTGGACCAAGCAATACCGCGCGTCCGAAACCGAGAAGATCGAGGCGATGGAGCGGTTGATCGCGTGGCTGCCGGAGCACATGCCGGCCGACGACGAGACCGCCATCGTCCACGGCGACTACCGTCTGGACAACCTGATTTTCCATGCAAGCGAGCCGCGCATCGTGGCGGTGCTCGACTGGGAGCTCTCCACGCTCGGACATCCGCTCGCCGACTTCGCCTACCATTGCATGAGCTGGCGCATTCCCGGCGGCACGTTCCGCGGCATGCGCGGGCTCGACTTGGCCGCGCTCGGGATACCCGCGGAACTCGACTACGTCGCCGCGTACTGCCGCCGCGTCGAACGCGGGCCGATCGATCCCGATCAGTGGGACTTTTATATCGCGTACAACATGTTCCGCGCCGCCGGCATCGCCCAGGGCATCATGAGACGCGCGCTCGACGGCATCGCGACCAGCGCGCACGCTATCGAGGCGGGACGCTCTGCCCGGGACATGGCGGAGCGCGGTTGGCAACAGGTCGAGAAGGTCCTCGGCCGGCGCTGATCGGCGCACCGGAAGCAACATCCCTACGAGGCATCGAGCGCAGGAGCTTGCCATGGCATTCGAACACTCGGCCCGGACCCAGGAGCTTGCGGCGCGCCTCGAAGCGTTCATGCAAGCCAACGTCCATCCCAACGAGAAACGCCATGCGCGCGAGGTCGCCGAAGGCGATCGATGGCAACCGATTCGATTGATCGAGGCGCTCAAGGCGCAGGCTCGGGCGGACGGTCTCTGGAACCTGTTCCTGCCGCAATCGAAGTCCGGTGCAGGGCTCACCAACCTCGAGTACGCGCCGCTGTGCGAAATCATGGGCCGGGTGCCGTGGTCGGCGGAAGTGTTCAACTGCTCCGCGCCGGACACCGGCAACATGGAAACGCTCGAGCGCTACGGTAGTCCGGAGCAAAAGAGGCAATGGCTCGAGCCGCTGCTCGCCGGCACGATCCGCTCTTGTTTCGCGATGACCGAACCCGCGGTCGCTTCCAGCGATGCGACCAACATCGAGAGCACGATCGTGAAAGACGGCGGCGACTACGTCGTCAACGGCCGCAAGTGGTGGCTCTCGGGCGCCAACGACCCGCGCTGCAAGCTTCTCATCTTCATGGGTCAGACCGATCCGCAAAACGCCGACCGGCATCGGCGGCAATCGATGATCCTCATCCCGCGTGATACGCCGGGCGTGCGGGTCCTGCGCCATCTGCCGGTCTTCGGTTACGACGATGCACCGCACGGTCATGCCGAGGTCGTATTCGAGGATGTGCGCGTGCCGGCATCGAACCTGCTCCTGGGCGAAGGCCGCGGTTTCGAGATCGCACAGGGCCGACTCGGTCCGGGACGCATCCATCACTGCATGCGCACGATCGGGCTCGCCGAACGTTCGCTCGAGGCGATGTGCCGCCGCACGCTGTCACGGGTGGCGTTCGGCAAGCCGATCGCCGAGCAGACGGTGACGCTGGAGCGCATCGCCGAGTCGCGCATCGCGATCGATCAGGCGCGGCTTCTGGTGCTGAACGCGGCGCACCGGATGGATACGGTGGGCAACAAGGCCGCGGCGAGGGAAATCGCGATGATCAAGGTCGCCGCCCCGACGATGGCGTGCAAGGTCATCGACTGGGCGATCCAGGCGCACGGCGGCGGCGGGCTGTCCGACGACTTCGCGCTTGCGTACGCCTACGCGCATGCGCGCACGCTGCGCTTCGCCGATGGCCCCGACGAGGTGCACCGGAACCAGATCGGCAGGATGGAGCTCTCGAAGTACCGCTGACGACCCAAAAACAGTTTTACCCGCCCAGCAGCGCCTTCTTCAGATCGGCCTGCACGGGCTTGTCGCCGAGCCAGATTCGGGTGAGCGCCTGGTTGAACGGCTCGCCCGGGATCGCGCCCTTCGCCTCGCCGTTCAAGCTCACCCGCGTCCCGCCGTCGACGAAGTCGAGTGCGACGACGTCCTTCTCCTTCACCTCCTTGAACGCTTTCATGATCGAGGCGAGTTGATCGGCCTGCGGCTTGACCGCCGCCAGCTCGGCCGGTGCGTTGTTCTCGGCGAGGCCTTCGTTGAGCGCATCGACCAGCTGATCCGCGGCGAGCGTACGCAGCATGTTCATCTGGATCCGACGCGGTCCTTTCCCGAGCACCGCGCTCAGGTCCTTCGCCGGCTGGGGCAGATAAAGGCTCGCGACGTAGACCTTGAACACGACGCGAGTCCGCACGCCGGCGCCGTTGAGGACGAGCTCCTGACCGGAGAGGGAAATCTTGTCGTCGAGCTTCACCCCACCGACCTCAGCGGCAGTCCCCGCGCCGGCAGCACACAGCGCGAGTACCGTGACGGCGGCAAAGCGAAGAAAAGCGCTCATGGTGCCTCCTGAGACCGATCTACACGGATTCGAAGATGCCCGCCGCGCCCATGCCGGTTCCGATGCACATGGTCACCATCCCATACTTCAATTTGTGCCGCCTGAGCCCGTGCACGATCGTCGCTGTGCGCACCGCCCCGGTCGCGCCGAGGGGATGGCCGAGCGCGATCGCCCCACCCTGTGGGTTCACCTTCGCCGGATCGAGCCCGAGTTCCTTGATCACCGCGAGGCTCTGCGCGGCGAACGCCTCGTTGAGCTCGATCCAGTCGATCTCTTCCTGCCGGATCCCCGTGTTCCCGAGCAACTTCGGGATCGCGGCGATCGGCCCGACGCCCATGACTTCGGGTGCGACGCCAGCCACCGCATAGCCAACCCAGCGCACGAGCGGCGTCAGGCCGAGTTCCTTCAGCACCCGTTCGCTCACGAGGATCGACGCTCCCGCGCCATCGGACATCTGCGAGCTGTTGCCGGCGGTGACCGATCCCTTGGCCGCGAAGACCGGCTTGAGCTTGGCGAGCCCTTCCGCGCTGGTGTCGGCGCGCGGGCCTTCGTCGCGGTCAAGTGTGCGCCGCCGCGTAACGATCTTCCCCGATCGGAGATCGGGCGCGTTCTCGTGAATCGGATACGGTGAGATCTCTTCGGCAAATTCACCCGCGGCTTGAGCGGCCAGCGCCTTACGATGGCTGGCGAGCGCGAAAGCGTCCTGTTCTTCGCGCGACACGTTCCATCTTTCGGCGACTCTTTCCGCCGTGAGCCCCATGCCGTAGGCGATGCCCAGGTTCTCGTCGCGCGCAAACACCTCGGCATTCAAGGCGAGGCGCCCGAGCATCGGGATCATGCTCATGCTCTCGGTGCCGGCGGCGATCATGATCTCGGCCTCGCCGGTGCGGATGCGATCGGCGGCGATCGACACCGCGTTCAGGCCCGACGAGCAAAAACGATTCACCGTCATTCCGGCGACGGTGTTCGGCAGCCCCGCCAGCAGGAGCCCGATACGCGCCACGTTCATGCCCTGCTCGTACTCCGGCATCGCGCAGCCGACGATCACGTCGTCGATCCGGGTGAGCTCGATTTGCGGTACCTGCGTCAGCACCTGTTTGAGCACGTGCGCGAGCAGCGAGTCGGGCCGTGTGTGCCGGAAGGCGCCACGCGGCGCCTTGCCCACCGGCGTGCGCGTCGCGGCGACGATGTATGCGTCCTGGAGTTGTCTGGTCACGTTGACAGCCTCGACAGTGGAGTTGCCTTCCGTTCAATTCCGCAGCGGCTTGCCCGTCTTGAGCGTGTGCGCGACGCGCTCCTGCGTCTTCGGGTTCTTGAGCAACGTCATGAACTCGCGCCGTTCGAGATCGAGGAGCCACTTCTCGTCGACGAGGCTCCCCGGCTCCACATCGCCGCCGCAGAGCACGCGGGCGATGGCGAGACTCACCTCGAAATCGTACGCAGAGATAAAGCCGCCATCGCGCATGTTGACGAGCATCATCTCCAGCGTCGCGATGCCGGTCCTGCCCGCGACCGGGATGGCAGAAGGCGGGAGTGGGGGGCGGTATGCGCTCTCGGACAGTGCACGTACCTGAGCCTTGGCGACCCAAAGCAGCTCGTAGGGATTGAAGATGACAACGTCGGAGGGCTTGAGATAGCCGAGATCGCGCGCGTCCAGTGCGCTCTTCGAAACCGTCGCGCGCGCGATCTGCTGGAAGTAGGTCCGCAGGAAGGGCAGTTGATCGAACTGGCTGCCGACCGGACCCCGCGCGACGTCCTGCGCCGCACGCATGGCGAGCTCCTTGCTTCCGCCGCCGGCGGGCAGCAACCCGACGCCTGCCTCGACCAGCCCGATGTAGGATTCGAGCGCGGCGACTGCGCGATCGCAATGCATGGTGAACTCGCAGCCACCGCCAAGGGCCATCCCGCGTACTGCGGCGACCGTCGGAATCAGGCTGTAGCGCAGCCGCTGCGAGGTCTCCTGAAATTTGACGACCACGGCCTCGACCTCGTCCCATCGGCCGGCCTGCACCGGGGAAACCAGCGAGGTGAGATTGGCGCCGAGCGAGAACGGTTCCATGGTTTGCCACACGACGAGGCCGCGCCAGTTCTTCTCGGCCTCGGCGATCGCGGCGAGCAGACCGTCGAGGACAGCGTCGCTGATCGTGTTCTGCTTGGTCTTGAACGAGGCGATCGCGATGTCGTCGCCCGTGTGCCAGACGCGTACCGCGTCGGTCTCGAGGATGGTCGTGCCGGGCGCAGGCGTTTCGCCGAGGATCGGATCCGGAAAATACTGCCGCCCGTACACCGGCAACCGAGAGCGCGGCTGGAAGCTCCCGGTCGCTGCCGAATAGGCGCCAGCGCGCGTATGCACGCCGCCCGCAGCGGGCCCTTCGTCCACCCATGCGGGCAGCGGAACCGTAGCCAGCGCTCGACCGGCGGCGATGTCCTCGGCGACCCATTGCGCGATTGCCTTCCACCCCGCGGCCTGCCACGTTTCGAACGGGCCCATCTGCCAGCCGAAGCCCCAGCGAATCGCGAAGTCCACGTCGCGCGCGTTATCGGCGATGGTGGCCAGGTGATAAGCACAATAGTGGAAGAGATCGCGGAAAATTGACCACAGGAACTGCGCCTGGGGGTTCGAATGAGCGCGCAGCGCTCCGAACCGCTCGCCGGGCGTCTTCAGCGCCAGGATGGCAGCAACGCCCGGATCGATCTCTCCCGCCGACGGCCGGTAGCCTTGGGTGCCCGGATCGAGCACCTGGATGTCCTTGCCCACCTTCCGAAAGAAGCCCGCGCGGGATTTCTGCCCCAGCGCGCCCTGGTCGATGAGCGCCTTGAGCCACGACGGCGGCTGGTAGTACCTGTGCCAGGGATCGTCGGGAAGCGTCTCGTCCATGGTCCGGATGACGTGCGCCATCGTGTCGAGGCCCACGACGTCGGAGGTCCGGTAGGTGGCGCTGCGTGCGCGGCCGATCGCAGGGCCGGTCAGCGCGTCGACGACGTCGAACCCGAGCCCGAGCCGCTCGGTGTGCACCATCGTCGAGATGATCGAGAACACGCCGACCCGGTTGGCGACGAAATTCGGTGTGTCCTTGGCGCGCACCACGCCTTTGCCGAGCGTCGTGACCAGGAACGTCTCGAGCTGGTCGAGGAGCTCCGGTTGCGTATCGCGCTGCGCGATCAGCTCGACCAGGTGCATGTAACGCGGCGGATTGAAGAAGTGGATTCCGCAGAAGCGCGGGCGAAGAGCGACGGGGCAGGCCTGCGCCAGCGCGTTGATCGACAGCCCCGACGTATTGCTGGCGAAAATCGCCTGCGCGCCGATATGTGGCGCGACCTTCTCGTAGAGCGCCTTCTTCCAGTCCATGCGCTCGGAGATCGCCTCGATCACCAGATCGCAGTCCGCGAGCAGCGCCAGGTCGCGGTCGTAGTTCGCCGGAACGATGCCCTCGGCACGGTCCTTTGCCGCGAGCGGCGAGGGCTCGAGCTTCTTGAGATTCTCGATCGCCTTCAGCACGATGCCGTTCGGATCACCTTCCTTGGCGGCGAGGTCGAACAGCAGCACCGGAACACCGGCATTGGCGAGATGCGCGGCGATCTGCGCGCCCATGACGCCTGCGCCCAGGACGGCGGCTTTGCGAACCACGAACCGGGGCTCTGATATTCGACTATTCATGGGCCGCCAAAAAAATCGCCGCAGCGTGGCTGCGGCGTCGAGGGTTTCCCGTCAGATCGCAGCGATCACTTGGCCGTGTAGGTCAGTTGAAGGCCGACGATGTTCACGTTGCTCCTGTACGAGCCGCTGATCAGACCGTTGGCGGCCGTGCTCCCCTCGTTCTGATTCATGCTGGGGTCGCGCACCCAGATGTAGGCATAGGCGAGATCGATCGCCAGGCTCGGCGAAAACTTGTATTGCACGCCGAGTGCCAGCCACGTCCGGTCATTGTCAGGCAGCCGCGGTGTACGCTGCGCATCGCGAACGGGCGATTGATCGTAAGCAACGCCTCCGCGGAGGATCCAAGTGTCGCTGTAGCGGTAGTTCGCGCCGGCCGAAATGCGCCACGTGTCACGGAAGTTCTCGGGCGTCGTCGACAGGACCACGCCCGTGCTGCGGACGATCTTCAGCTCCTGAATCGTGCTCCATCCCGTGTACTGGAGGTCCGCCATCAGGTCCCACTTGTTGTTGAACTGATGGAAGATCGACACGTTGGCCGTGTCGGGCATCTCGATGGCGATCGTCACGTCACCGCTCGCGAGCTGCGCATTCACGCCATTGACCAGCAGGCCCCCCACCGGCGCCAGCGACGGCGGCAGAGGCCCGAGCGAGGCAACCGTGGGGTTGCTGAAATCGACCGAGCCGCTGACGGTGTACTTGACCTTCGAGCGGTAATGCGCACCGATCCGCGTCTGGTCGCTCGCCTGCCACAAGGCCCCCAGATCCCAACCCCAGGCACTGTCGCTGCCGTGAACATCGGCACCCGACTCCAATCCCGCGGCCGACCCGATGAGCACAGGTGCCGCCGCAGCAGGAAGCTGGCCGGCGGCAACGAGGCCACCCACACCCTGCGCGAAAAAGCCGGCGTAATTCACTCTGCTGGTCAGGGTGGCCTTCAGTCGCTGCCAGCTGACGCCGCCGCCGACGGTCAGGTTCTTGGTCGGTTCCCACGACAATACGGGGTTGATGTTGACGGTATCGAGCTTCGACTTGACGGCCTGAAAGCGCCCGAGCCAGTCCGAGTCGTATTCCGTCTTCAGTCCGAACGGGACGTTCACGCCCAGCCCGAACGACCACTTGTCGGTGAAGGGAATGCCGAGATACAGGTTTGGCACCACTGCACAACTGCCGGCGTCTCCCCCGGTGCCGCCGAGGGGTTGCAACGCCGCAGCCTGGGAGCCGCTGTCGTGAAACTTGGCCGATGGGCAGATGACATTGGCGGCGACGACCGCCTGCAGGGTCTGCAGCCGCACCAGTCCGGCCGGGTTGTAGAAGATGGTGCTCACGTCCTCGGCGGCCGCGGCACCGCCCGCGTAAGCGTGGCCGAGCCCACTCGCATTCTGTTCCTGCAACGCGAACGCCGCGCCGAGCGCGTGACCGGCCGACAACGACAACGCTACGCCGACGGCCGCTGCCAGCCGCGTACGACGGAATCCCTGGGAACTCATGTTGTACGTCCTCCTGTCAGTGGATGCGGCTTATTCGGATTCTTCGGCGGGCACCGCAGAGTGCCACGCGTGGCCGGTAACTATACACGTCGACCCCGATGGATGCCTATTCGGGTGGAAGCGGCACCGGTCTGCGATCGGGTCCGACGGCAACATACGTCAGGCTCGCGTCGGTCACCTTGACGCAGATCATCTTCCCCGGGTTGCGCTGCGCGTACACCTGTACGTCGACGGTCACCGAGGTGCGGCCAACGTGCGTTATGGTTGCGTAGAAGCTCACCACGTCGCCAACCAGTACCGGCTGCTTGAAAACGAACGAGTTGACGGCGACCGTAGCGACACGGCCGCGCGCGCGCCGCGCTGCCGGGACTGCGCCGGCAACGTCGACCTGCGACATCACCCAGCCGCCGAAGATGTCACCGTGCTGATTCGCATCGGCAGGCATCGGCACGACGCGCAGCGCGGGGTCCTGATTCGGTAGTGAAACGTTTTCGTCCATCAAGTTCGACACCTTCACCACAGAGGACACAGAAGGCACAGAGAAACCCTTTTCTGGTCTTTCTCTCTGTGGGCTCTGTGCTCTCTGTGGTTCAAGATCTTCATGCGGCTTTCCGGCGCGCCTCGTCCCGAAGCTCGCGCCGCAGGATCTTGCCGACGTTGGACTTGGGCAGCTCGGGACGGAACTCGACTTCCCGCGGGACCTTGTAGCCGGTGAGCTGCGAACGGCAATGCGCGAGAAGCGCCTCGGCGGTGAGCCCCGGATCTTTCCTGACGACGAAGAGCTTCACCGCTTCGCCCGACTTGGCGTCGGGCACGCCGATTGCCGCGCATTCGAGCACGCCGGGGTGCGTGACGACGACCGACTCGACCTCGTTTGGATAGACGTTGAACCCGGACACGAGAATCATGTCCTTCTTGCGATCGACGATGCGCACGAAGCCGCTGTCGTCCATCACGCCGATGTCGCCTGTCGCGAGCCAGCCGTCGGCATCCAGCACCTTGGCCGTCTCGTCGGGCCGCTGCCAGTAGCCGGCCATCACTTGCGGACCCTTGATGCAGAGCTCGCCCGGTTGCCCGAGCGGCACGTCGCGACCCGCCTCGTCGCGCATCACCGCATCGGTCGACGGAATGGGCAGGCCGATCGCCCCGTTGTATTCGGGGAGATCGAGCGGATTCATCGTCGCCGCCGGCGAGGTCTCGGTCAGGCCGTACGCTTCGATCAGCGGCACGCCGGTCACCTCCTTCCAGCGCTCGGCAACAGCGCGCTGCACGGCCATCCCGCCGCCCAGGGTCATCTTCAATGTAGAGAAATCGAGCTTGGCGAAGTCCGCGTTGTTGAGCAGCGCGTTGAAAAGCGTGTTGACTCCGGTGAGGACTGTGAAGCGATGCCGGCCCATTTCCTTGACGAACCCAGGAATGTCGCGCGGATTGGTGATCAGCACGTTCTCGGCGCCAAGCGTCATGAAGACGAGGCAGTTCGCAGTCAGCGAAAAGATGTGATAGAGCGGCAGCGGCGTGAGAATCACGTGCCGCTCGTCGCCCAGGAACGGCTTCACCCAGGCGCCGGCCTGCAGCAAATTGGCGATGATGTTCCGGTGCAGCAACATCGCCCCCTTCGCAATGCCGGTCGTGCCGCCGGTGTATTGCAGGAACGCGATGTCCTCATGCGTGATGGGCACATGCTCGAGCTTGCGCCGGCCGCCTTCGGCCAGCGCTTCGGACAGCCGCATCGAGCCCGGGAGACTCCACGCCGGGATCAGTTTCTTGACGTGGCGCAGCACGAAGTCGACCAGCAGGCCCTTCCAGCCGAGGAGCTCGCCGATGCTGGTCACGATGACCTGCTTGACCGCTGTCTTGCCGACGACTTCCTGCACGGTGTGCGCGAAGTTCTCGACGACGACGACCATCTCGGCGCCGCTGTCGGTCAATTGATGCTCGAGCTCGCGCGG
>VBCL01000085.1:0-1951 GCA_005888865.1 Betaproteobacteria bacterium
AACTGAGCGTCTTCGCAGACCTGCCAAGTGCCGCTCTGGACCGCCACCGACGCGGCGCGGTCGTTGAACCCGGAAGGTTCAAAATTCCACAGGGTGCCATCTGCGGTGAAAGCGCGACCACGAAAGCCCTCGCCTTCGTAGAACGTAATCTGTGCGCCCGCCTGGGTGGCGACAACAATTCCGGCCACCGCCAGCAGACTCTTGAGCATCGTATGCATGGCTACCTCCATGTCTGTCTGTCCTCCGGTCGAGCGAGGACTTAGTTTCGACAAGAAATACTAACGCGCGGTGCCTGTGGAATATGTCAGCGATCGACGACAAGCATGTCGGAGATCGTCCGATATTACTCAGCGGATCGCGTTGACGGGATTTGCGCTGACACGCGAATTGCTGCTCTGCGTCGTTCTCGGTGAAAAGCATGTTGATGCGACGTTTCTCGCTATTCGTGTCAACTGTCGCGCACGGCACGTGAGGTAAATTCTTCACGACCCAGCGCAATTCGAGCACGCGCGGTTCCCACCGCGAACGCCGAGTCGTCGTTGCGTATCGCATCGGACGAAGTGAACAACTTCGAACCCCATGGCATGCCTGCGACCGCGGCGGATGGATGCGATCGCCCTCTGTCCCGAGCCCGGCGATCTCGACCGTCGGCGCGCGGGGCGCAAGCCCCTCGGTATTCTGTCGAGTACATCTATCCAGTGACGAAGGCCCGTGTTGCCGCTCAAGTCCCGGGGCGATATGGGCATATTTCTTGCTGCAAGCTCACCAGGGCGAAGGTAAATGGAGGTACACCATGATTTCGGCTTGGTGGCTCGTACTAGCGTTTCTCGTAGGCGCCTATTCCGGCGTGCTCGTCATGGCAATCATGTCTGCAGCCCGGGATGTGGCCAAGGAACCGGTGCGCAGGGCGGCAGTTCGTGCCCATCTGCGTAGGACAACGGCCGACGCCTCGTAACGCGAGAGCCCCACGGACGGGGGTCGACAGGTTTCATCCGGAAACGCGGGAGGGCGAGCAGTCCTCCCGCGTTTTTCGCTAGTCAAGCACGTGTGGACCGCAACGTTGGCTTGTGTTTCACAAGCAGTGGTTGACACAGGACAAGAATCGCTTCGGCACCTCGCATTACCATCGCCCGTCGCTGCTCAGGGAGACCCCGGATGCCACGCACCACCCTAGCCGTATACTACGAGCCGCGTCCGGCCGATGGTTTCGTCGAATCGGACCATGGTCCAGAGGCGTGCGTGCCGCGCCTTGCCAATCCGGCTCGTAAAGACTCCTTCGAGACGATCCGAGACTTACCGGGCCGATCATCGGCAAGATGCTGGATCGATGCAATAACGCCTTGAAACGCCACCAAAAGAAGCTATAGTTCGACGAATTGCCCGCGGCGTTCGCACCCAACCGCCGCTTGCTGCGTAAATGCGAGCGGATCACGGCGACAGGACCGCGTCGAAAGGAACAAAAGCATCTTATGCAGAGGTTTTTTGATGTGCTTAGACCGGAGGGTTCTAAGATCGGTAGAACTCAGATTGTCGGGTTCAAGTCAAAAAATAGGAATATTGCACCTCCCACCGACCGCGAAAAAAATAGACCCGCGGCCATTGGGTCGGTGAGCAGCCTGCGAAAGTCCGCGTAGCCAGGGCGCGGCAAGAGGGCCTGGCGTTTGCGAGACCATGGGAAATGGGGGCAGGAATGGTTTCGGCTTGGTGGTTGATCGTGGCATTTGTTGGAGGCGGGTGCACTGGGGTGCTGATGATCGCCCTGATGCGCATGTCCGGAGGTTTGCCAGAGCAATCGACGGCAAACGTCCCGGACCTCAACGGAATGCCTTGGTAACACCGACCTGATACGTAGACGTCTCGCCGACGTCGCGAACAGGCGGTATCGGTCCGCCAACCGCGCAGCGGTTCGGCGCAGCGGGCGATTCACCCCTCTCGAGCGTAGCGCTGCGGT
>VBCL01000085.1:2019-17560 GCA_005888865.1 Betaproteobacteria bacterium
CGCGATTATTCGTGCGGCGCCGGCCGGCTTTTCCCGATTGGCAGCATCCCACAGCGGCGGTAGAGTGCGGATCGAATTATGGCCGGCTGGAGGTTTCGGTTGCGCGCGTCGCCGCTTGGGGTTACCACCCTTCTCTTCACCGATATCGAGGGCAGCACCCGGCTCTGGGAAGCCGATGGGGAGCGCATGTCGCTCGCGCTCAGGGAGCACGACGCGTTGTCGAGGACGGCGGTCGAAAGTCACGGTGGGGTCATCGTCAAGATGACCGGCGACGGAATGTACGCTGCCTTCAGCGACGCGCTCAACGCGCTCAACGCGACGGTCCTGCTGCAATTGTCGCTGGCCGAGTTAGCGGCGAATAACCACCTCCCCCTGCAGGTACGCGCCGGGTTGCATCTCGGGGTCGTCGAGCGTCGCGACGATGACCTTTTCGGAAGCGCGGTCAATCGCGCAGCGCGGATCATGAAGGCGGCGCATGGCGGCCAGGTTCTGTTGTCCCGGGCCGTGGCCGAACACCTCCGCGAGCGTTTGCCGCCATCGATTGAACTGCGCGACTTGGGTGCAGTGCGACTGCGAGACCTGGCGACGAGCGAGCACGTCTATCAGCTTGTGCACCCAGGTCTGCGGCAGGATTTTCCCGCCTTGCGTTCGCTCGAAGCGACGCCCAACAACCTGCCTCAGCAGGTCACCTCGTTCGTCGGGCGCGAGCGCGAGCTTGCCGACGCGAAACGCCTACTCCAGGGTACGCGCCTGTTGACGCTGCTCGGAATGGGTGGCCTGGGCAAGACTCGCCTGTCGTTGCAGATCGCCGCCGACATGCTCGAGAAATACCCGGACGGCGTGTGGTTCGTGGATCTCGCCCCGCTCAAGGATTCGTCGCTGGTCCCGAACGCGGCCGCGCAAGTCCTGGGGATACACGAGGAGCACGGAAGATCCGTTACAGAGACACTTTGCACGCACATCAAGGACCACAAGCTCCTGCTGGTTCTCGACAATTGCGAGCACCTGATCGGCGCGTGCGCGATGCTCGCCGAGGCGTTACTTCAGGGCGCGCCGGAGTTGCGACTGATGGCGACGAGTCGCGAAGCCTTGCGTATTCGCGGAGAGCAGACCTACACCGTGCTTCCCCTGGCGGTGCCCGACCGCAAAGCGGACGCCGAAAGCATTCTGCGCTCGGAGGCGGTGCAACTCTTCGTGGAGCGGGCCCGCTTGCAGAAACCCGACTTTGCGGTGACCGAGGCCTATGCCCCGCAAGTCGCCGAGCTTTGCGCGCGGCTCGAAGGCATACCCCTGGCGCTCGAGCTCGCCGCCGCGCGATTACGATCCCTATCCATCAGCGACCTCAACGCCCGTCTGCACGATCGATTCAAGCTGCTCACCGGAGGAAGCCGCGTCGCATTGGAACGCCAGCAGACGCTGCACGCGCTGGTGAACTGGTCCTACGATCTGCTCAATGACAACGAACGGATCGTCCTCGAGCGCCTGAGCGTCTTTGCCGCCGGCTTCGATCTGGAAGCGGCGGAAGCCGTTTGCGGCGCCGACCCGATCGTGCGCGAGAATGTACTCGATCTAGTCACGTCGCTCGTCGAGAAGTCGCTGGTTATGGTCGAGCAGGAGGGTGACGGTTCGCGCTACGGACTGCTGGAGACGATCCGGGAGTTCGCCTACGAGCGCCTGACCAAGCGCTACGGGATTCTGGAAACGATTCGCGATTTCGCCCGCGAACGCCTGACCGACCGCGGCGACGTCGCCGCGACGGCGGCACGGCACTGCAACTATTACCTCGGCATTGCCAAGACAGCGCGCGGGAAGTTGGAAGGGCCGGAGCAGGCCGCGTGGATGCGGCGACTGGAAGTCGATCTCGACAATCTGCGTGCGTCCATTGCGCTGGCGTTGGCCGGCGGCGTCGATCCCGTAATCGCGATCAAGTTCGAGGTCGCGTTGATGCGTTTCTGGATGCTCCGCGGTTACTCGACCGAAGCCCGCGACACCATCCGTGCAGCTCTCGCCCTTCCCGCATTGCAGGAGCTGACCGTCGCGCGCGCACATGCGCTCTACGTGGGCGGTGTGCTGGCAACGAACCAGAGCGATCATGCCGAGGCCGCGACGATGCTGGAGGAGTGCCTGGAGATCCGCCGCGGCCTGGGGAAGCCGCCCGAGACGGCGGGTACTCTGTCCACTTTGGCCACGCTTTATCTGCAGCAGGACGACGTCGCCAAGGCACGTGCTTGCGAAGAGGAAGCCATCGGCATCTTTCGCGAGCTCGGCGATAAGATCGGGGAGGCGATCGGGCTGGCCAACCTCGGCGAGATTGCGGTGCGACAGGGCGATGATCGCAACGCGCAGGAGCTCTTCGAGCAGTGTCTGGCACTTTCCCGACGCATCAAGCATCTGGAGCTGGAGAGCGAATGCGAACGCAATCTGGGAGAGCTCGCGCTTCGCGCAGGCCAAGTGCAACAAGGGCAAGCTCGCTTCGCGCACTCGTTGAAAGTGTGCCGGGAGGCAGAAGACAAGCGAGGTGAAGCGATCTCACTGTGGCGACTTGGAAATGCCGACGCGGCTGCAGGCGATCTCGAGTTGGGCCGCAGCAGGGTAGCCGAAGCGCTGCGCACCTTCCGCTTATTCCGGATGAACGCCGAGGTTCTCGACTGCCTTGAAGATCATGCCGAGATACTGCATCGTAGTGGCCGTACTCACGATGCGGTGCGGCAGCAAGCCGCGGCTGCAGCAGTGCGCGAGACGCTTGCACTCGCCCGGCCGCCACGCACGGAGGCTCGGCGTCGCAAAGTCATCGAAGAAGCACGCACGACCCTCGGGGAAGCCGCGTTCGCCCACGCCTGGTCCGCGGGCCGCGCATGGGGGCTTGACGACGCGATCGATCACGTCTTGGCATCAAGCGTCGCCCCCGTAGCCGCGTAACCCGGCAAGGCACACTGCGCCGTGATATAAGCGCGGTGTCGAACAAGCCTGAACCGGTCGCGACGCAGCGCGGCTACGCGTTCCCGTGAGTCCGAGATTGCGCCTTACGGCGCCGCACCAGCCACGCGGCGGCGACCCCACCGACGAGCAGAGCGAGCGTATCGGGCTCGGGGGCGGTGCCCGGTCCAGACACTCGAACCAGGGTGTAGCCGTCCGTCAACACACCTTGGAACGTATCGCCGGTCAGCTCGGCACTGGGGGGTACGCAATCGCCGTCACAAAATCCGGTGAAGAATACGAGAGATCCGCCACAGAGCTCGCCACAGGACAATGGCGGGTCGGTCGAAATCTCGACAAGCTCGTTCCCTGCGATGACGACCGAGAGCCCGACATTGCCCTGGAATCCGCTGGTGAAGTGAGTGCCCGGATCGGCGGTGCTGAAGACGTCCGCCGAAATCAGGTCCAGCGTGCACGCGCCTGTACTCTGATACGTGCCGGGGGCGTTCAGCAAACAGGCGTCACCGATCTGGAAAGTGACCAAGCCGTCGAATTCCGGATCGAAATGGGGATTGTAGAAAGCGCCCAGCGCCGGGGTGCTGAGAACGAAGGCGACCAGCGCCGCCCCGAGGGCGAGCCGAAGCCTGTTGCAGTGCATTTGACAGCTCATTGGTGTGCCCCTTATTACCGTTTGCCCGCGGGCTCCTCCCCCGCCAAGACCAGCCCAGCAGATCCCTCGCTCAACCGATCGCGGTACGCTACAGCAAGAAATGCACCAAATGTAACGACTGCACATATCATTTTGAATCGACTACTTATTCTTGCGAAGGGCGATCACTCGAAGCATGCTCGTGTAAAATTTTTTGACAGTCCCCTACTCGCTGATTGGACCAGGTCCCGATCAATCCCCCCTCACTACTTGCCACGATTTCCACTCAGTGGGACGCCGAGATCGTCCCCCAACTCACCGACTATGTCCGTATTCCGGCGAAGTCGCCGCACTTCGATCCGCAGTGGGAAGCCAACGGGCACATCGAGCGCGTCATCCGGCTGGCCGAGGCGTGGGTGAAGAAACAATCCGTGCGCGGGCTCGAGTTGGAGATCGTGCGACTGCCCGGCCGCACGCCGCTGCTGTACTTCAACGTACCGGCCCAAGGCAAAGACAACCATCGCACGGTCCTGCTCTACGGCCATCTCGACAAGCAGCCGGAGATGAGCGGCTGGCGTCAAGGCTACGGGCCCTGGGAGCCGCTGTTCGAGAACGGCAAGCTCTACGGCCGGGGCAGCGCCGACGATGGCTACGCTGTTTTCGCTGCGCTCTCGGCGATCGGCGCGCTCCAGGCGCAGGGCATCGCGCATTCGCGTTGTGTGGGCATGATCGAGACGTGCGAGGAATCGGGCAGCTACGACCTCCCGGCGTACCTCGATGCGCTGGCGCCGCGCATGGGCCAGGTCGATTTCGTGGTGGGCCTGGATTCGGGATGCGGTGACTACGAGCGGATGTGGGACACGACGTCGCTCCGCGGTCTTGCCGGCGGCAAGCTCACCGTCGAAGTGCTGACCGAGGGCGTGCATTCGGGCGACGCAAGCGGTGTCGTGCCTTCGTCGTTCCGCATCGCCCGAGCGTTGCTCGACCGTGTCGAGGACTCCGCGACCGGCCGCGTGCTGACGTCGGAATTCCATGCGACGATTCCTGCGGAGCGCGTCGAGCAGACGAAACGCGCTGCGGAAATCCTGGGCGATATCGTCATCACGAAATATCCCTTCGCGGGTTCGACCCAGCCGATGGTCGCCAATCTTGGCGAGGCCCTTCTCAACCGCACCTGGCGGCCCGCGCTTTCCATCACCGGCGCGGAAGGCCTGCCGCCGAACGACAACGCCGGTAACGTGCTGCGCCCGAAAACCTCGCTCAAGCTGTCTTTGCGGCTTCCGCCAACCGTTGATGCTGCGCAGGCTGCGCGCACGCTCAAGCGCGTGCTCGAAACCGATCCGCCTCACGGCGCCACCGTGCATTTCGAGGTCGAGGAAGGCGCGACCGGCTGGAATGCGCCGCCCGCCGCTTCGTGGCTCACCCGGGCGGTGAACGATGCATCGGTCCAGTTCTACGGCAAGCCCGCGGGCGCGATGGGCGAAGGCGGCACAATCCCGTTCATGGCGATGCTCGGCAGGCACTTTCCCGCCGCTCAGTTCCTCATCACCGGCGTGCTGGGCCCGCACTCGAATGCGCACGGGCCTAACGAATTCCTGCACGTGCCTTACGCGAAGAAGCTCACGGCGTGCGTTGCGAGCGTGATCGCCGCGCACGGCGAGAGCGAATAGCCGCGGAGGCCGCATGGGTGCCCGCGATCGGTACCGTCCGTAACCGCACCGTCGGTTACAGTGAATCGATCCGCAAGCCTGGATGTGGCGCATACTCGCCCCCAAGTAAGCGGAACCTGTAACGGAGGCACCATGAAACGCATACCCATCCTGCTCCTCGCCACATTCGCCGGGCTTGCGCTGACTTTGAGCGATATTGTCGACGCCGGCCGCATGGGAGGGGGCCGAAGCTTCGGAGCGCAGCGGCAAAGCGTTGCTCCTTCGAAATCCACGCCGCCCGCCGCGGCGCCTGCGAACAACGCTGCAGCGCAACCCGCCACCCCGACATCACCGGCGAGCACTGCGCCGACGCCGGCCGCCGCCCCGTCCGGTGCCTCGCGCTGGCTCGGTCCGATCGCCGGCATCGCCGCCGGCCTCGGCCTGGCTGCGCTGCTGTCGCACTTCGGCTTGTCGGAAGGCTTCGGCAGCCTGCTGCTCATCGGGCTTGTCGTTGTTGGCGGCATCTTTCTGTTCCGGATGTATATGGCCCGCCGCGGAGCCGCGAACCCGTCGCTCCAGTACGCAAACACCGGGACCCGCGAGAACATCCGCGCGCTCTACGATAGCGCGCCCCGGCCTGTCTGGAGTGACGCTCCGAAGGTCGAACCGCGGCTCCTGCCCGCCGCTGACACGCCGGAATTCGGCGTGACGCGCAAGCCTCTGCCCGAGGGCTTCGACGCCGATGGCTTTGCCGCGGAGGCGAAGCGGCAATTCATCCGGCTGCAAGGGTCCTATGACGCCGCCGACCGCGCAACACTGTCATCGGTGATGACCTCCGAGATGTACGCCGAGATCGGGCGCGAGCTCGATGCGCGCGGCATCCATCAGCCGACGGAGATCGTCAAGCTCGATGCCAATGTTCTCGAAGCATCGACCGAAGGCGACAAGCATTGGGCCAGCGTCCGGTTCACCGGCGAGGTCCGCGAGGACGGAGAGCCGTCGCCCAAGTCGATCGACGAAGTCTGGAACCTGACCAAGCCGACTCGCGGCAGCTCAGGCTGGCTTCTGGCCGGGATTACTCAGCTCGCCTAGCGAAGGCCGCTTACTCGATCTTGATCCCGGCCTGCTTCATCAGCGTTGCGTAGCGCGCCAGTTGCTCGCGCGTGGCTTGGCGGAGCTCCTCCGGATTCGAGCCGCGCGGGGTGAGCCCTTGAGCGATCAACTTCTCGCGCACGTCCGGCGCGGCGAGCGCCTTGACGACCTCGGCGTTGAGCCGCGCGATGATTTCCTTCGACGTGCCCGCAGGAGCGACGACGGTCGCCCATGAATTGAAGGCGAAGCCCGGCAGCCCGGACTCGGCCACGGTCGGCACCTCGGCGAACTGAGGCAGTCGCTGTGCCGTCGTCACGCCGATTATCCTGAGCTTCCCGCTCCTGGCGAGCGTGGCCACGGTGGCCAGCCCCTGGAACGCGACCGATACTTCCCCCGCGGCGACACCCACCGCCGCCTGTGTCGCGCCCTTGTAGGGAACGTGGGTGAGCGAGATGCCGGCCGTGGTGGCGAAAAGCTCCATGGCCACATGCTGCGGACTGCCGTTGCCGCCGGAGCCGTAGTTGATCTTGCCTGGATTGGCCTTGGCGGCAGCGATCAGATCGGCAGCGGTGCGATACGGCGAGTCGCTCGTCGTGACCAGCCCCCATTCGATCGTTGCCATGAGAGAAACCGGCTCGAAGTCCTTGACGATATTCCAAGGCAGCTTCGCATACAGGTTGGGCAGCATCGTCATGATGCTGTCGTTGAAGCCGCCGATGGTGTAACCGTCGGCCGCGGCCTTGGCGACGCGCTCCGTGCCGATCAATCCGGCAGCACCCGGCTGGTTCTCGATCACGATGCCCTGGCCGATGTTCTCCGACATGCGCTCGGCCACGATGCGCATGGCGTTGTCGACCGCGCTCCCCGCGGCGAGCGGTACGATCAAGTGAATTGGCCGCGTTGGATAAGCCGATTGCGCGAGGAGCATCGGCGCCCAGCACGCCAATCCCAGCGCGAGCAGCGCTCGTTGCCGAGTAAACATCGCGCCCTCCGGATTCGATGCGCTACAAGCGGCCAAACCACGCCAGCGACAGCAGCAGCGCCAGGAGCAGCAGCAAAGCGGCTACTCCCGCGAAGAGAAATGCGATCTCCGTGTCTTTTCTCTCCAGGACGAGCTGCCTCGTGAGTTGCTGGTACACCTTCTTCAGATCCTCGGAAGTGCCGGCACGGAAGTACTCGGCCCGCGTGATGTCGGCAACTGCTTTGAGGGTCTCCTCGTCCAGACGAACGTAGGCGGACCAGCCTTCGAATCCGATCGTGCCGCCCTCCTCCGTGCCGAACCCAACGGTGAAGACACGAACACCCAGATTGGCGGCCATCGTGGCGGCGTCGCGCGGGTCGGGCCCTGTCGTCCTGCGGCCGTCGCTCATCAGGATGATCACGCCCGAAGTGTAGGATCCGGGCGCAACGGGCTTCACTGTCTTCTTTTCGGGCTTGACCGGCGCATCGAGCGGCCTGCCACGTGCACCGTTCGGCACCAACCCGCCCTTGAAGACCAGCTGCTCCAGATCGATGCCGGCATCGGGGAACAGCGTCTGGAGCGCGACGTAGAGGGCGCTACCCGTTGCCGTCCCGCGCTGCAATTCGAACCGGTCGATCGCGGCAATCAGATCGTCACGGCTGCGGGTCGGCGGCTGCACCAGTGAAGCCGTCGCGCCGAAGGCAACGATGCCGATCGCAAGATCGTCGGGGCAATCCTGGACGAAGCTCCTGGCCGCGACCTGGGCCGCGGTGAGCCGATTGGGATCGACGTCCCGTGCGCCCATGCTGAGCGACACGTCCATGGCGAGAATGATGGTCTTGCGCTCGGAGGGCAGGGTGATGAGCGCCGTCGGACCGGCACACGCAACGATCAGGGCAATCTCGGACAACAGGAAGAGCAACGGCGGAACGTGGCGCCGAAAGCGCTGCCCCGGCCCCATGGCCTGCCGGATGAGCCCGATGCTCGCGTACCTCACAGCCTGCTTTTTCCTGCGCCGAAGCAGCAGGATGTACGCGCCGACGAGTACCGGTACAGCGATCAGGAGCCAAAGAAATTCGGGGTGGAGAAACTTCATGCGCTTACGTTCCGGTGCCGGGCACGATGCTTGGACCCGCCCGGACGAGATAAGTCCTGCCCGATAGGGTCTTTCGTTCTTTGTCGCCGCTAATGCGACAATTATGCACAGATAACACGCTGAACCAAGCCATTCCGTCCGGCGGGTTTGCACTCCCATCGTTTAGAATCGCGGGACGCGGACCGGGTATCCAACACGCTCCCGCGCCCCGAACCTCAGGATACGTGCAAGTGGTGCAAGTGCATCCTGCTTCAGCTCAACCGTTCGCGGGGGTCCTGCCCATCGCGCCGACGCCCTTCACCGACACGGGCGAACTCGACCTCGATGGACAGCGGCGCGTCCTCGACTGCATGGTCGACCAGGGTGTCGACGGAATCTGCATTCTGGCCAACTATTCGGAGCAGTTCCTGCTGACCGATGCCGAGCGAGACACGCTGGTCGAGCTCTGCCTTTCACACGTCGACGGCCGGGTGCCGGTGATCGTGACCTGCAGCCATTTCAGCTCGCGGATCGCGGCCGAGCGTGCGCGCAAGGCGGCGTCCGCCGGTGCGGCGATGCTGATGTTGATGCCGCCCTACCATGGCGCCACGCTGCGCGCCGACGAGAAAGGCACGTTCGAGCACTTCGCCCGAGTCGCCGAGGCCGCCCGGCTACCCATCATGATCCAGGACGCACCACTGAGCGGCGTCAACCTTTCGGTGCCGTTCCTGGTCCGCCTCGCGCGCGAGGTCCCGCTCGTCCGCTATCTCAAGGTCGAGGTGCCCGGCGCCGCCGCCAAGCTGCGCAATCTGATCGAAGCCGGCGCCGGGCTGATCGCCGGCCCGTTCGACGGCGAGGAGTCGATCACGCTCATGGCTGACCTCGACGCAGGCGCAACCGGAACGATGCCGAGCGCGCTCCTCCCCGAGCTCATCAAGCCGGTACTCGAGCATCACCGCGCCGGCCGAAGGCGGGAGGCGGCCGCGGCCTATGCGCGGATCCTGCCCTTGATCAATTTCGAGAATCGGCAGTGCGGCCTGCGGGGGGCCAAGACCGTCATGATGGAGGGCGGCGTTATGAAGAGCGACGCGGTTCGCCACCCGCTCGAACCCCTGCATCCGGCCACACGCAAGGGGCTGCTCGAGCTCGCGGCCGAGGTCGATCCGCTGGCGCTGCGCTGGGGTCGATGAGCCGATAGGTGCGGCGAAGTCTGTAAACGCGACCACTGCCCTGGCCGTCGCCCTGTCATAAGTTACTGTTTTTGCAGTATCCCGCTCATGGCACACGGTTTGCTCGGTAGTTCCAATGCCGAAGGGTGCCGACCGATCGGCGGTCCGGCTGCCCCTCTTCCGACGCCGCCGCCATGCCACGCGCATCCCCAGCGTCACCTCCCCCGGCCATCGCCATCGACGACGCTGGCGCGCGCGTTGCCGTGAAAGGCGCTCTCGGGATCCGGACCCTCCCCGATTTCGAAGCCTCGCTGAAGCAGCACCCGCCCAAGGGCAAATCCCGCACGCTCGATTTGAGCGGCCTCACCGAGCTCGATACTCCGGGCGCACTATTTCTGTGTGCGCTACGCGAGCTTGGTATGACTTTGACCGGGGTGCGTGCCGAGCACCGGGCGCTGCTCGATCTGGTCGGCGGGCTCGATCTCAAGGCGGCGCTGCCCAAGCCGGATCGCGTGCCGCATTGGCGGCGGCTCGTGATCGAGCTCGGGAAAGGCGCCGACGACGCGTGGCACGACATGTACGACATCCTCGTCTTCATCGGCCGTGCGACCAACGCGATCGGGACGGCACTGACCCACTGGCGCGCGCTGCGTCTCCCATCGATCTCGCGCCACATCGAGGAGACGGGGATCCGCGCGCTGCCGATCATCGCCTTGATGGCGATCATGATCGCCGTGGTCATCGGCTATCAGAGCGTGGCCCAGCTTCGCCCATACGGCGCGGAGACGTTCACCATCAATCTCGTCGCAGTCTCGGTGCTGCGCGAGATGGGCGTGCTGATCACGGCGATCATGGTCGCCGGGCGCTCGGGCTCCGCCTTCGCCGCAGAGATCGGCGTGATGAAGGTGCGCGAGGAGATCGATGCGCTGAAGGTCATGGGGATCGAGCCGATGGAAGTGCTGGTCGTGCCGCGCCTCATCGGGCTCATCATCGCGCTGCCGCTGCTGACATTCTTCGCCGACGTCATGGGTCTTCTCGGCGGTGCGTTGATCTCCAAGACGGAGCTCGACGTCTCGTTGTTGCAGTATCTCGATCACGTGCGCCACGCCGCAGTCGTCAACGACCTGCTGGTCGGCCTGATCAAGGCGCCGGTGTTCGCCTTCTTCGTCGGCATCATCGGCTGCATGCATGGACTGCGCGTAACCGGATCGGCAGGCAGTGTCGGCGACGAGACCACGCGCGCCGTGGTCAAGGGCATCTTCCTGGTGATCGTCCTCGACGCGCTGTTCTCCGTGCTGTTCGAAAAGCTCGGCATATGAGAGCCCGCTTTTGGGCGCAGCGCACACCTATGACTGCCCGCCCCCGAGATCGCGCCGAGCCGATTCTATCCGCGCGCGGCATCATCAACCGATTTGGCCGGCAGGAGGTGCACGATCGGATCGGACTCGACATCCTTCCCGGCGAAATCGTGGGCATCGCCGGAGGCTCGGGCTCGGGCAAGTCGGTCCTCCTCAAGACCCTTACCGGTCTGCATCGGCCAAACGCGGGCGAGGTGCGGGTAGACGGCAGGAAGCTCGATGCCATCGGCCCGATGGAAAAGGCCTCGCTCATCGGCGTGCTGTTCCAGCAAGGCGCGCTGTTCTCGTCACTGTCGGTCGCCCAGAACATCATGCTGCCGATGCGCGAGCACACGCCGTTGCGGGAGGACCAGCAGGAAAGGATCGCAGCGATGAAGCTCGAGCTGGCGGGCATGTCGGCGGAGACCGGGCTCAAGTTCCCGTCGCAGCTCTCGGGCGGCATGGTCAAGCGCGCAGCGCTGGCGCGTGCCCTCGCGCTCGACCCGCGAATCCTCTTTCTCGACGAGCCGACGTCCGACCTCGATCCGCTCACGGCCAGCGGCATCGATGCGTTGATCCAGAAGCTCAATCAGAGCCTCGGGGTCACGGTCGTCATCGTCACCCATGACCCCACCACGCTCTTCACCATTTGCCATCGCGTCGCCATGCTCGTGGACCGGAAGCTCACGATCGATACGCTGGACAAGCTGATGCGCTCCGACCAGCCGTGGATTCGCGAATTCCTTCACGGCCGGCGCGCGCAGGGCGCGATGACAGCGAGGAAGCAAAGCCATGGAAACGGATAGACACTATTTCTTCGAGGGGCTTTTCATCATCGTCCTCTCCGTCGGAGCGGCATTGGCCTTCATCTGGCTGTCGGGTAGCCACCACCGTGACGACGTGCTCTACCGCATCCATTTCTCCGAATCGGTGAGCGGGCTCTCGCTCGGCGACCCGGTGAAGTTCCGCGGCGTCGACATCGGCACGGTCAAGGCCATGAGTCTGGACCTTGCCGACCCGCGCCGGGTAGAGGTCGATGTCGCGTTGCGCAAGGACGCGCCCGTCAAGACCGACACCAAGGCGAGCCTCAAGCTCAAGGGCATCACGGGTGTGGTCTTCATCGAGCTCGACGGCGGCAGTACGGGAGCGAAAACCCTCGTCGCGATGACCCCCGAGGGTCAGATTCCGGAGATTCCTTCGGAAAAGAGTACCCTCACGACGCTGGTGGAGGCGCTGCCCAAGGCGGTCGAACGATTCCTTGCGATCGAGAACCAAACCCGGAAAGTCCTCGCCGATGTCGGTGCGACGACGAGCGAGATCAAGGAGAACCCGTCGCGACTGATCTTCGGTTCGAAATCCAAGACAACGACCGCGTCGAACGAAAAAGGCAACTCCGGCGTCAGGCAGAAGGCAACGCCGAAGCGACAGGACGAGACAGGGCAGTAGTCTTTACTCTCGCTTCTCGCTTGCGAGATTCAAGGCAGCGTTGTTCTCGCCTTGCATTCGACCGTGTCGCCTGGGCTCGCACGGCAGACGTATACAGCGCGGTCCGCCGGGTCGTAGAACCACGCGAACGAAACACCGTTGGAAGACGAGCTCGCGATCGGCGTCACAGCGGTGCGCGTATCTATTCGAGGCTGCGCCAGGAGATGCAGCGCATAGCCAGTCAAAGCCACAGCAGCAACAAGCGCCAGAATCCTGATCATTCGTCCCTCCTTATCGCTCGACGTGGTGGAGCGGAGACGATGTGAGTATAGTCGTGGCCCGCTATTTCGTTGCGACGCGGCGCCAGACGTCTCCCGGCTCCGGATTGAGTCCTTCGTAGAAGGTCTTGAGCAGCTGCAATTCTTCGAGGACGTCCGGCGGGAATCCCTTCCGGCCCCCTCTGCGGTCGCTCAGCAAATCGTCGAAGTAATGCAGGGTCGTCATGCGATCGTGCCACGCGGCTGCCAGGCCATTGGCGATTCGCGGGAAACGCTCGAGTAGCACTTTCGGCTGCAGCTTCAACGGTAACCCCGCGTACCACGTCGCGGTCGTCGGCAGTATCTCTTCGCACGGCTTCGCTTTCCGCCGCACACGCCATTCGATTTCGGATTCGGGCGCAGCCTCACGCGAGGGTGTGCGTCGCCTCGGAAAATCGTGAAGGTTGTCGGCGGAAACGCCCTTGAGTTTTTGGTAGATGGACATGCGTCGATCGGGCAGCGATTGGGTGTGCAACAAATACCGCATCGCACACCCGGCGAACGCGCCATTCGTCGTAGCACCGAAACCGCGCGGCGGCCCGCAAAATGGTGCATAACAACTTGTTGTCTGGCATGCGCCGCGCAAAGTGTCGACCCGCTTTACAGTCGCCGTCGACCAGCGCATGGCGTTTTCGCGTAACCCTTTGAACGCTCGTCGAAGGCGCCGACCGGGAACGACTCTTGCATACGATCACGCTCGAGGAAAAGCGCCTAACCCATTGCGAAAGGAGAGATTGATGAAGTCCATTCTCGATCCTTCATTCCGTTACACAAAGAGTGTCGACACGGACCTGCGCAAGACTTTCGCCAGGATTCGCCGCGAACAGCAAAAACAAGCCGTGTCGGCAACGGGCTCGGGTGTCGTATTGGCGCTCGGCCGGCGCAAGACCGCACGCGCGGCGGCGTAGTCCTAGTGCGATCGTGTGAGCCCCTTCGTTTCTGGCCCCGGTCGATAGCAGCCAAGGCGTTGCAAGAACACGTTGCCACAGAACGCCCTGGAACCGCCGGACGTTTGGCCTCGTTCGTGCCCTCGGACGCTTTCCCTATCCGGGAACTCCGACGCACGCGGCGGCCCGTCCGGGGCTCCTGGGCGACCATCCACGAACCGAAGTCCTGCTGATCGATCCATCGCATCCGCGCTGTCGACTTTGTTTACAGCCGTGTCGATCTCACGCGGCCGTTTATTCGCAGTAGCTTGATTTCTTGGAACTGACACATTCGGCAGCGGTTAATGCTTCCGGCAGGGAATTGCCGAGTCCCGCTTGGCAGCAATATCCTGGGGCTCGTTAAGGGGGAACGCGAGAGACCATAAGCGTGTGCTGGGCATCGGAAGGCTTGAACCGTGGGGTCGGCCGGATTCTGCTCAAGTGCGCTTTACTGTAAACGCATTCGCTGCTAGCCTCGCGGCGGCCGTGTTTGTGGTTGAGTCGTTCGCGTACTGAAAAATTAAAGTCGGGATGTCCGCAGATTCCATGTTTGTCTCAGCGGGGGATGAGCACGCGTCGTCAAGCGTGCCGAGCTGAAGCGGACCCCGTTTCTTCGTTGTTACTTTTAACGCTGGGAGGATTTCAATGAAGTTCAGGCTCTCGTCTGGCCCGCTGTCATGGGCGCTGTTGTCGGGCGCGTTCGCAATATTCACCGTATGTTTGGCTCCCGCCGCGCAGGCGGTCACGCGATCCGTCGCCTTGAGCGGAACGTCGTCGGCGCAGACGGGCGGCTTCACACCGTCCGGCGATGGCGACGTCACCTACGCCGAATTCCCTGGGCAGATCGACGAGCCGGACGGGCCCGGCCCATTTCCGGGAAGCATCGTCAACCGCAGTCTCTCGCAAGGCGTCGGCAGCGGCCCGTCGGTCAACAGCGGTAAGAAAGCCAAGTCGCACCCGCAATTCAACACGGGCTTCGAGGGCTTGAACTTTTACCAGCAGCGCTATGCGCGCGGCGGGAACCAGTTCTCGGTCGAGCCCCCCGACCAGGGGATGTGCGCCGGTAACGGCTACGTCCTGGAAGCGGTCAACGACGTGCTGAATGTCTTCGACGCGACCACCGGAGCATCGGTGCTGCCGGACAATACCGCGACCAACATCGTCAGCGGCTTTCCAAGAGACGTGAACCACGCGGTCGACTTGAATTCGTTCTACGGCTATCCGCCAGCGATCAACCGTTCGACAGGCGTCCGTGGCCAGTTTGTGACCGATCCGAGCTGCATCTACGATGCGGCGACACAACGGTTCTTCGTTGTGGTACTGACGCTCGAGTCGCAAGTGCCCGGCCCGTGTTCGGGCGTGTACTCGTGCGTGAATCACCTCGACATCGCGGTCAGCCAGACGAGCAATCCCACGGGTGCCTGGAACATCTACAGGCTCGATGTAACCAATGACGGGACGAACTCAGGTGGCGTCAACCCCGGCCCGTACCTCGGCGATTACCCCCACATCGGCGCGGACGCGTACGGCTTCTACATCACGACCAACGCGTACCCGTGGTTCGGCAACGGCTTCAGCGGGGCGCAGATCTACGCCTTCTCGAAGGCGCAGCTTGCCGCAGGCGCCGCAAGCGTAACCGTGGCGCATATCGATACGTTCGGCGCAGTCAATGTCCCGAGCGATGCAGGCTCGACCCAGCCGGGCTTCACCGTCTGGCCCGCGCAGTCGTCCGCCAATCAGTTCAATACGGACAATGGCGGTACCGAGTATTTCATGAGCTCGAACGCTGCCGACGAGGCGAAATTCCCGGTTGCCGGCACGGGCGGTAACTACATGTCGACTCAGATTGTCGTCTGGACGCTGACGAACACGTCATCGCTGGACACCGCGACGCCCGCGCTCAGCCTCAGCAACAGGGTGTTGACGTCCGAGCTATACGCGCTGCCACCCAAGCAGAAGCAGCCCGGCTCCGGGACGCTGGCGGTTATAGCTACACCGCAGGGTTACTGCATCAACGACACGACG
>VBCL01000085.1:17570-19637 GCA_005888865.1 Betaproteobacteria bacterium
ACGACGACGCTGCTGTTTAACGGGCAGACGGGCTGCTGGCGACTTCTGTTCGGCGGCCAGCCGGCGCACAACGAGGTTATCTCGAGGCCCGACTCGAACGACACCCGCATGCAGCAGGTGACCTACGCGAACGGCAAGCTGTGGGGCTCGCTCGATACGGCGCTCAACCCGGACGGTGGCCCGGCGCGCGCCGGCATCGCCTGGTTCATTGTCAATCCGAACTCGGGCAAGATCGTCATGCAGGACTATGTCGGCGCCACCGGGTATGACTTCACGTACCCGGCGATTGCCGTCACCTCGAGCGGGCGCGGTGTGATTGCCTTTACCGCAACCGGCGATACGACAAATCCGAGCGCGGCTTTCGCGCCAATCGACGCGATCGCCGGCGTCGGCACGTGGGATATCGTCACCGGGGGTGATGGCGCAACGCAAGACGACGGCTTCAGCAGCTACGTGGCGCAAGGTAGCGGGAACCCGCCGCGCACCCGGTGGGGCGACTACGGCGCCGCGGTCGTGGACGGCAACTCGATCTGGATCGCCAGCGAGTACATCGCTGAGGGTTGCAACTACGCCGACTGGGGCGGGCCGTTCTTCGCGGGTGGGTCCGGAGACAACCTGCTCGGCACCTGCGGTGGCGCGAGCCACGGACCCGGCAAGCGTGGGGCCATCGGCAACTGGGCGACACGGATCAGCAAGCTGACGCCTTGAGTTCGCGATCCTGGGGCGTTACTCGTGAAAAAGCCCCGCGTCTGCGGGGCTTTTTCCTTTCCGTGTTCCGGCGCTGCGCAACGCTACGCCGGAACGGTGTCGCGCTCCTTGACCGATGGCTCGGGCGCGGCGGGTTCGGCCGCTGGCGCGGGCTTCCGTTCCTTCTTCGCCGCCTTCTCGGCGTCACGTTGCTTCCGCGCCAGCTCTGCAGCGCGCAGCTTCCAGGACCATTCGCTGAACTCGTAACACATGACGGACTCCTTTGCGTTTCAACGACGGCGCATCCCTCACGCCTTATTCGACTTGTGAACCTATCTTACGCTCCGCGCCAAAACGTTGTCCACGCGCTGTGCTGGTCGGAAGCGTTCGGCCGACGCCTTGTCAGCGGGCCCCGTCACCTGTCTGTCGGACAATCTCCTGTTCTTCCTGACCGCGGCCGGCGCGCCGAAACTTGCCCGTGCCCGCCGCGGTCCCCCCATATAGCCCCGGCCTTTGCAATCGTGGTGCGATCGGGGTTGCCTATCAAGAAAGGAGACACCATGAGGATCCAAAGCGCAGTTGCGGCCGTGGCATTGAGCCTTGGCATTGGCGCCGTCGCCGGCGTCGCACAAGCGCGCAGCGTCGAAGTCGAGATTGGCGTTGCTCCGCCACCGCCTCGCGAAGAAGTCGTCCCCGCGCCGCGTCCGGGTTACATCTATGAACGCGGCCATTACACGTGGGACGGACGAGCGTATGTCTGGTCCGAAGGCCGATTCATCGAAGAGCGACCGGGACACGTCTATGCGCCGCCCATCGTCGAACATCGAGGCGAACGTTATTACTACCGGTCCGGCCATTGGGACGATGACTGACGCTCGCCGCGAGTAGCGAGCCGCTGCGTGCCCGGGTTGATTGCACAAGACCCGGGTGCGTTGCTGCCTGATTTCCCTTAAGCGCGCCGCCTCACGGATGACGTGACGTCGGCGCGCCACTCCGCAAGCCATCGCAGGAAGCGTCCTCCGTCGCGCACCTGTGCCGAACCGCGGTGCCAGGCGGCGAACACGCTGCCTTCCTCGGCGATCATGATGACGGCGTCCATGCCTTTTGACCGGCGCAGCGTCTCGATCGCATCTGCCGCGGTTTGCGCAATCGGTCCGGCCACGTTGAACGACGTGTTCACGGCCACTGCGACACCGATCCTGCGACCGAGGGCCTTGAGGTACGCGTAGGTGAGCGGATCGGTGTACTCCCTGACGATCTGCAGTCGCCCGGTACCGTCGTGGTGGATCACGGCCGGAATCCGCTCGCGCGCGGCCGGCTTGGCACGAGCCGTCAAAACCATGTAGTTATAGGCGTTGTAGTCGCCGTCGGAGGCGCCGT
>VBCL01000085.1:19674-20016 GCA_005888865.1 Betaproteobacteria bacterium
GGCCGGATCGCCTCGCGATACTTGACGCGGTCGTTGAGAAACTCGCGTGTGCGCGGGTTGCAGGGATTGGCGAGAATGGAGCGGTGTCCCAGAGCGCGGGGTCCCGTCTCCGCTGCGCCCTGGAACAGGGCGATGATGCCGTCTTGCGAGGTGATGTACGCCATCAGATCCGCAAGCGCGTCGCGCTCGGCGCGCGACGAAACATCGCCAAGCGAAGTCCAGGCGACATCGGACGCGCTGCGTATCGCCGCGCCGATTTCCGCTTCGGTCGGCGCCGATCCGCAGTAGAAGGCATGCTCCAGCGGCGCTCCGATGCCCGCACCCGCGTGATACCCGAATAGA
>VBCL01000247.1 GCA_005888865.1 Betaproteobacteria bacterium
ATTCGCTCGAGGTCGCCTTCGCGGCCGATCACCCGTAGCTTCTCCCGGTGTGCATAGTACGTCAGCGCCTCGACGACGTCGGAACCCGCGTGGACGAAGTCGCGGTGCAGTTGCGCGACGACGTCCGGATGCTCGAGCACGACCTCGGGGACGAAGGCCCCCGCCTGCAGGTACCCGCGCCGTTCGAGCTCGAAGACGTAGCCCTCGGCGCAGACGACCGGGCCTTGATCGAGCCGTTGCAGCAGCGACAGCGGCTTGGAGCTGGATGCGGTCATGGCGAATCCATTCGGGGTTGAAGAAACGAGGCGTAACTATCGCACGATTCGGGAGCGCACGTCGCGCGTAGGATGGCGCCGGCCGATGAATACGGAATCCGGGATTGACCAACCGCAGCGCATTTGAAACACTGGCGCGCGCGGCGGACGGCCGCGGGTCCGGCTGCCGGGCGTTAAGCTGCGGTGTAATCCGCCGGTGAGGGAGAAGCGGTGGAGACGCTGGCATTCATCCTGCACAATCTGCCCGCGATCGGCGAGCGGACGCTGGAACATCTCTCGATCGTGAGCGTCGCCGTTGGCATCGCGATCGTCACAGGCGTACCGCTCGGCATCGCCATCACGCAGAGCCAGCGCGCCGCCGACACGGTGCTCTATCTCGGCTCGATCGTGATGACGATTCCGTCGATCGCGCTGTTCGGCGTCCTGATCCCGATTCTGTCCAAGATCGGACACGGGATCGGCTGGCTCCCCGCGGTCATCGCGGCGATGCTCTACGCGCAATTGCCTATCATCCGCAACACGTACACGGCAATTCGCAACGTCGATCCAGCGCTGCGCTCGGCAGCGATGGGCATGGGGATGTCGGCGCCGCAGCGCCTGGCGCGGGTCGAGATCCCGATCGCGCTGCCGGTGATCATCGCCGGTGTCCGGATCGCGGTCGTCATCAACATCGACGTCACGGCGATCGCGGCGTACATCGGCGCCGGGGGACTCGGTACCTTCATCAGCCGAGGCATCTCCCAGTCGGACATCCGGCAGCTCATTACCGGCGCCTTGGCGCTTGGCTTGCTGGCGATCGCCGCCGACTATTCGCTGCTGTGGCTGCAGAAGCGCACGACGCCGAAGGGCCTCTCGCGGCCCGCCGCCTGACCATGATCCGGCTCGAGTCGCTGACCAAGACCTACGCGTCGCCGCAAGGGACGGTGACGGCGGTCGATCGCGTGAGCCTGGAGGTGGGTGAGGGCGAGATCTGCGTGCTGCTGGGGCCGTCGGGCTGCGGCAAGACGACGACGCTGCGGATGATCAACCGCCTGGTCGCGCCGACCTCGGGGAAAGTGGTCATCGCAGGCCGCGACACCGAAGCCGCCGATCCGGTCGAACTGCGGCGCGGCATCGGCTACGTGATCCAGCAGATCGGCCTGTTCCCGAACATGACGGTCGCCGAGAACATCGGTGTCGTACCGCGGCTTCTGGGCTGGCCCGAAGTCCGGCGACGCAAGCGCGCGGAGGAACTGCTCGCGTTGCTCGCGTTGCCGCCGGCGCAATTTGCCAACCGCTACCCGAATGAGCTCTCCGGCGGGCAGGCGCAGCGGGTCGGCGTCGCACGGGCGCTCGCCGTCGATCCACCGGTGCTGCTGATGGACGAGCCGTTCGCGGCGCTCGACCCGGTGAACCGCGAGGCAATCCAGGATGAGTTTCTGCGCATGCAGCGCAAGCCACGATATCGACGAGGCGGTCAAGATGGCGGACCGCATCGCGATCTTCCACTCGGGGCGCCTGGTGCAGGTCGCCGCGCCCGACGAGATGCTCGCGCATCCCGCCGACGCGTTCGTCGCGGGCTTCGTCGGCAGCGACCGCACGCTGAAGCGCCTGCGGTTGATCCGCGTGCGCGAAGTCATGACGCCGGCCGTTGCGGGAGACTCGTCGCGGAGCGGCGCAGCCGTTTCGCCCGACGACGACTTGCGCCGCGTCGCCGCGCTCTTCCTGGAGCACGATGCCGAATCGCTCCGGTGCGTCGACGTGGACGGCAACGTGATCGGCCGCGTCACGCGCGAGGCCGTCGCCGCGCGCCTGACCCGCGAGGACGCCTGATGAGCGCCGCCGGGCCGCCCCAAGGCGCGAATTGCTCCCCCGCTCTTGGGGGCAGCGCAGCGGCGGAGTTGGCAAATGAGTTGTCCAATGAGGCCGCGAGCGTGGGGGCACACCAGTGAGCGCGACCGTCGTCGCGACACGCTCGCGAATGCCCTATCTCGTACTCGCCGGGATCGCGGTCGCGATCGCCGCCGGCCTGTGGACGAGCGGGCTCGGCGCGGACGTCCTGCGCTACAGGAAGGACATCGTCTACCTCACGAAACAGCACGTCGTGCTGGTTGCCGTCTCGGGTTCGGCCGCGATCGTCCTCGGCATCGCAATCGGCATCTGGCTGTCGCGCCCCTGGATGGCGCGCTGGGCGGAAGGCGCGATCCAGGCAGTGAACATGGTGACGTCGATCCCCACGCTCGGCAAACTCGCGCTGATGATGAGCCTGCTTGGCATCGGCGCGCTGCCCGCGATCGTTGGATTGTGGATCGCCACGCTGCTGCCGATCATCCGCAACACGTACGAGGGCATCCGCGCGGTGCCGGCGCATCTCGTCGATGCCGCGCGCGGGATGGGCATGGGGCCGTCAGCCGTCCTGCGGCGTGTCGAGTTGCCGAACGCGCTGTTCGTGATCTTCGCCGGGGTGCGCACGGCGATGGCGGTCAACGTCGGCACGGCGCCGATCGCGTTCCTGATCGGGGGCGGCGGCCTCGGCGAGTTGATCTTCACCGGCATCGACCTGCAGCAACACGGGATGATGCTGGCGGGCGCGATTCCCACCGCGCTGCTCGCGGTAGCCGTGGATTTTTTGTTCGGGCAGGCGCAGTATTGGCTGGTGCCGCAGGGCGTCAATCCGCTGCGGAATTCATGAACAATCGGTCCGGGAGGGATGTCATCATGAAACATGCTCTGGGCAAGCTCATGGCCGCCGCAGCGCTCGCGGTCCTGTGCGGAAGCGGCGCCAACGCGCAGACGATCGTCGTGGGCGGCAAGGCGTTCACCGAGCAGCAGATCATGACGGCGATGACCGTCGCACTGTTGAAAGCCAAGGGTTTCACGCCGGACCGCAAGGCCGGGATGGGCAGCGCCGCCGTGCGCGCGGCGCTCGAGAACGGGCAGATCGACGTGTACTGGGAGTACACGGGCACGGGGCTCGGCGTCTTCAACAAGATCACCGACAAGTTCGGATCCGCCGAGGACGCTTACCGGAAGATCAAGGAAGTCGACGGCGCGAAGGGGATCGTCTGGCTCAACATGTCACCGGTCAACAACACCTACGCATTCGCGATGAACAAGGACGACGCGCAGAAGCGCGGCATCGTCACGATGAGCGACTTCGCGAAGGCGATCAAAGGCGGGGCGAAGCTCACGTTCGCGTCGAATGCCGAGTTCTACGCGCGCCCCGACGGGCTGCCCGGCTGGCAGACCGCGTATGGCTTCGAGTTCGACCGCGACAACGTAAAGCGGATGGACACGGGCCTGACCTACAACGCGTTGAAGGATCACCAGGTCGATTCGGCAGTCGTGTTCGCAACCGACGGTCGGATTCCCGCGTTCAACTTCGTCGTGCTCAAGGACGACAAGCACTACGGCGCGCCCTACAACCTGACGCCCGTCGTACGCAAGGAAATCCTGGACAAGAACCCGAAGCTCGCCGATGCGCTGAATTCGGTGTCGGCGAAGCTCAACGACGAGATCATGGCGAAGCTCAACGCCAGTGTCGACGTCGACAAGAAGACACCCGAAGAAGTGGCCGAGGGATTTCTCAAGGCCAACGGACTGATCTGATCGCGAGATAGCGATGGCGGAAGGCGAGCGCGGCGCGAGCTCCGTCGCCGCGCCCGCGGACGTGCCGGCGTTCGTGCGCGGGCTCTCGTTCGAGCAACTCCCGGACGAGGTCGTCGCAAGTGCGCGACGGAGCCTGCTCGACCTGATCGGCGTGGCCGCGGCCGGCAGTCGGACCAAGGCGGCCGCGATCGCCAGCGCGTACGCAGCGACGCAGCTCCGTGGCAGCGACTGCAACGCACGCATCCTGTTCGACGGGCGGCACAGCGGGCTCGCCGGCGCCGCGTTCGCCGGCGCGTCGACCATCGACGCGCTCGACGGTCACGACGGGCATGTGCTGACCAAAGGGCACGCCGGCGTCGCAATCCTGCCCGCACTGCTCGCGCTGGTCGACGCCACGGGGCCAGGCGAAGCTGCCGCTCCTGTCGATGGCCGTGAATTCCTGACCTGCCTCGTGCTGGGCTACGAGATCGCGACACGCGCGGGTATCGCGCTGCATGCGACGGTGCCGGACTATCACTGCTCGGGCGCGTGGAACGCGCTCGGTTGCGCGGCGGTCGCGGCGCGGCGTTTAGGTTTCGACGCGGCGACAACCCGGCATGCGCTGGGTGTGGCCGAATATTTCGGGCCGCGTGGCCAGATCCTGCGCGCGTGCGACTCGCCGACGATGGTGAAGGACGGCTCGGGCTGGGGCGCACACGTCGGGCTCGCCGCGGCGCTCCTCGCGCGCGACGGCTTCACCGGCGCTCCGGCGCTGACCGTCGAACGCGACGATGCGGGGCCGTTCTGGAGCGACCTCGGCACACGTTGGCGCATCGGCGAGCAATACTTCAAGGCGTATCCGGTGTGTCGATGGGCGCAACCCGCGATCGAGGCGGCGCTCGACCTGCAGCGCGCGCATCGCTTCGCGACTGACGAGATCGCTACGATCGCGATCGAAAGCTTCCGGGAGGCGATCGCGCTCGGCTCGCAGTGCGCGACTCCGCAGACGACGGAGGAGGCGCAATACAGCATCGCCTTTTCGGTCGCCGCGGCGCTCGTGTTCGGACGGGTCGGCGCCGACGAGGTCAGCGTGCACGGACTGTCCGACGCCCGCGTGCAGCGGCTGCTCCCGAGCGTCACGCTGGCCGAGGACGATGAATTCTCGCGGCGTTTTCCCGCGGAACGGTGGGCGCGGGTGCGCGTCACGCTCGCCGACGGCCGCACCCTCGTCTCGGAACCCGCGCGTGCGCGCGGCAATCCCGAGAATCCGCTGAGCGAGGACGAATTGCGCGCCAAGTATCGCGAGCTCGCGACGCCGGTCCTCGGCGCCGAGCGTGCTGCGCGAATCGAGCGGTTCATCGGCGCGCTCGATGCCGACGACAAGACGCTGCCGGCGCTGCTCGCGATCCTGCTGAGCTCGACCCGTTAGAAGGGGCCCGGCGGCAGCACGTCGTAGCCGTACTGCGCCGCGGCTTCGCAGAGCGCGTGCCAGACATCGCGTCCCAGGCTCCGCGCGACCATCAGGGTGAACGTCGGGATGTCGTCGCGCTTGCAGATCAGGACGTTGACGTGACCGAAGAGGCTCTGCGCGCAGGCTCCCGCGGTGAAGGCCCGCGGATGGAAATCGAGTGGACAGCCT
>VBCL01000054.1:0-15867 GCA_005888865.1 Betaproteobacteria bacterium
AGGCGGGCGAATGCGGCGCCCGGGCGCGTGACGGGCTGTCGCCGCTGCATTGTACGTGTGCTGCGCCCGGGCCCGGCGGTCGCTGCGCTTACCACCGGGCTTACGGAAATACCGGAATGTGCGGATCGAGCCCTCGGTCCTGCGCTTCCGGGTGCCGCTCGCCGACCAACGCCTTGACCTTCTCGATCTTATGCTCGGGCACGTCGATCATGAGCAGGATGCCGCCTTGCTCGATAGCGGCCTCGAACTGTTGCAGCCTGGAATTGGGAATCGCCGAGCCCACCATGCTCGAAACCCACATGCCGAGCAGCGCTCCAAGAATCGTGGTCCCGATCACGGTCGCGATCTGCCAATGCGACTCGGTCAGCACGAAATTGACGAGCAACCATCCGCCCGCACAGCCCAACAGCGCGCCCAGGACCAGACCGAGCTGAGCTCCGTGCACCAGATCGGTCTTCTGCAGGACATTGCACTCGTGCAAGCCCTCCATCGACGTGCCGGGCTTGGCGAGGCAATGAATGTGTCGCTCCTCGATGCGCGCGAGCAGGAGATCGTCCATGGTCCTGCGCGCGCTCGCAAGATCGGGCATCACGTAATACATTCGGCGTCGCATGATCCCTCCAATGCGTTGTCGATCGCCGACATCGTGCGTCGGAGCGATCGGTACTGCCCCTTCGGTTAGCCCGCGCCGGCCGCGCAGTTACTGTACCGCTGTGCCCCGCACGCTGCAAGCACGTAGCAAACGGGCGGTGGGAGCGTCCCTCCGCGGCTTGTGGCCGCATCGCGTTCGGCCTAGGATTCGCCTCTTTCCCAGTGTCGATGCGACCTTCGTCCGACAGCGGCGCCAGCGGCCGGTCCTCAGATTCAAGAGGTTTCGACGTCGTTCGTTGTAATGGGTGCCGGTGCCGCGGGCATGATGTGCGCGGCGACGGCGGGGCAGCGCGGTCGCCGCGTGCTCTTGATCGAGCACTACGATAAGCTGGGCGAGAAGATCCGCATTTCCGGCGGGGGTCGTTGCAACTTCACCAATCTACTGGCCAGCCCCGCCAACTATCTGTCGCAGAACCCCGATTTCTGCCGCTCGGCGCTGGCACGTTACACGCCGCGTGATTTCATCGCGCTGGTCGAGCGTCATTCGATCGCCTGGCACGAAAAGAAGCTCGGGCAGCTCTTCTGCGACGACACCGCGCTCGATATCATCGCGATGCTCGAGGCGGAGTGCGAGCGCGGCGGTGTCCAGTGGCGGATGCCCTGCTCGGTCTCCGGTGTCCGGCGCGAGGGCGGGGGCTTCGTCGTCGATACACCGATGGGGGCGGTGCACACGGAATCACTGGTCATCGCGACCGGTGGCCTGACGGTGCCCAAGATCGGCGCGACGCCGCTCGGCTACCGTATCGCCGAGCAATTCGGGTTGAAGGTGGTGCCGCCGAGGCCTGCGCTCGTCCCGCTTGCCTTCGACCCCGAAGCACTGTCGCGTTACGGCGACTTGTCGGGCATCGCGATCGAGGCAACCGTGTCGTGCAACGGCGGATGCTTCCGGGAGAATCTGCTGTTTACCCACCGCGGCCTGTCCGGGCCGGCCATTCTCCAGATATCCTCGTATTGGAACGGAGGCGAGGCGCTGAGCATCGACCTGCTTCCGGACGTCGACGCTGCAGAGTGGCTCCGCGAAGAACGAGCGTCGCCGGCGAAGCTCGACACCGTGCTGGCGCAGCGCCTGCCCCGACGGTTTGCGCAACAGTGGTGCGAGGCGGAGCAAGCGTCGCGTCCGATGCGCGAGCTCGACGACGAGAGGCTGTGCCAAATTGCGGCGCGGCTCCACGACTGGCCCGTGCTGCCCTCCGGGACATTGGGTTATAACAAGGCCGAGGTCACCCTTGGCGGAGTGGATACGCGCGAGCTGTCGTCGAAAACGATGGCCGCAACGCGTGTTCCCGGCCTCTATTTCGTCGGAGAGGTGGTCGATGTGACCGGGCATCTTGGCGGCTACAATTTTCAGTGGGCATGGGCTTCCGGTCACGCGGCCGCGCAGTGGGTATGAGCGCGTCCGTCCTTGTTCCGACGGTGCGTTCGGCTTAGCATTCGAACCTTCTCGCGCTGATCGCTCCGGAGACCCTCGAATGCTCGTTCGTGCACTGATCGTCGCCCTGACGCTTGCTTTCGGCCTCGCTTCCGCTTCCGCGCAGGTCAAGATCGGGCTGATGGTTTCCGCCACGGGGCCGACCTCGGCGATCGGCATTCCCCAGAAGAACACCGGCGCGTTGCTGCCGGCGCACGTCGGCGACGCGTCCGTCGAGTATATCCAGCTCGAGGACGGTGGCGACACCACGCGCGCGGTGCAGAACGCCAAGAAACTGATCGGCGAACATAACGTCGACGCGTTGATCGGACCGTCCACGACACCGAATGCGTTCGCCATCCTCGACATCATCGCGGAGGCCAAGGTCCCGCTGCTTGCGACGGTCGGTACGCAAGCGGTCGCCGAGCCGGTCGACGCGAAGAAGCGCTGGGTGTTCAAAACCACGCAGAACGACGATCTGATCGCAGCCGCGTTGATCAAGCACATGGTCAAGAGCGACGTGAAGACGGTGGGCTTCATCGGCTTCAACGATCCGTACGGCGAGAACTGGTACAAGGTGTTCGGCGCGCTCGCCGACAAGGCGGGCATCCGCATCGTGGCGAGCGAGCGCTATGCGCGCCCCGATCAGAGCGTCACCGGACAGGTGCTGAAGCTCATCGCCGCACGGCCCGACGCGGTCCTGATCGCGGCGGTTGGTGGGCCCGCGGTGCTGCCGCAAGCGACGCTGTTCGATCAGGGTTACAAGGGTCGCGTCTACCAGACCCACGCGGTGGCAACCGACGACTTCATCAAGCTGGGCAAGGAAAAAGTCGAGGGCACGGTGCTCGCCGCGGGCTCGATGCTGGTGATCGACGATATCGCCGACAGCGATCCGATCAAGAAGGTCGCGCTTGCGTATATCGGGGCGTACCAAAAGCAATTCGGGCAGAAGCCCGCCACGTTCGGCGCCAATACCTACGATGCGGGACTGATCGTGCAGCGTGCGATTCCGGCCGCGCTCAAGGCGGCGAAGCCGGGCACCGAGGCGTTCCGCACGGCGCTCCGCGACGCCATCGAGCTGGAGCGCGACGTCGTCGGCTGCCAGGGTGTGTTCAACATGAGCCCTACCAATCACAACGGCATGGACGAGCGCGCGCGCGTGCTGGTGACGGTCAAGGACGGCAGGTTCCGGCTGCTGCCCGAATAAGCACGGAAAATGGAGGGAGGCGCGATCGTCGGCGTCTTGCTTGCGGCAGGAAGCGCGATTCGCTTTGGCGGCGACAAGCTCCTCGCGCCGCTCGTCGACGGCACGCCGATCGGCGTCGCCGCGTTGCGCAACCTGGCCCCGGCGGTCGACGTCGTGCTCGCGGTCGTGCGTCCCGGCGATAGCGCCCTGGCGGCCGCGCTCGCGGCGGGTGGCGCGCGTGTGACCGTGTGCCCGCGGGCGGCTGAAGGCATGGGCGCAAGCCTCGCCTGGGGTGTACGCGCCGCGCCGATCGCCGCGGGTTGGCTCATCGCGCTGGCCGACATGCCGTGGATCCAGACAGTGACGATTTCGCGCGTCGCCGATGCAGTGCGCGCCGGCGCGCCGATCGCGGCGCCAAGCTGGAAGGATTCGCGCGGTCACCCGGTGGGTCTCGCCTCCCGTTTCTTCGGTGAGCTCGCGGCGCTAGCGGGTGACGAGGGTGCGAAAGCGATCCTTCGCCGTCACCATGCGACGCTGATCGCTACTGACGATGCCGGCGTGTTGCGCGACATCGATACGCCGCAGGATCTCGAGGGGTGACGGAAAAAGATTGTCGCCCCGGCTTATTTTGGTCACTGAGCCGGGGCCCAATTCGTACGTTGATGCGCTAATGGAGCAACTCGGATCCCGGCCGCAGCCTGCCCCGGCGGAGGCCGGGGCCGGGATGACGCGTCTGTCTCCGATCGCTGCGACGCTTCGCGTCTTGCTCTCGGACAGCCGCGTCACTTCACCTGTGCGCGCCACATGTCGGGCTGGCGCCCGACGATCCGGTTTTCTTCCTCCTGCATCTTCCACCACGAGCGAAGCTCGGGCTCCTCGAGGGGTCGCGAGATCAGGTAGCCCTGCGCTTCCTCGCAGCCGTGATTCCTGAGGAACTCGAACTGCGCGAGGCTCTCCACGCCCTCGGCGATGCAGCGCAGCCCCATGCTGTGCGAGAGCGCGATGATCGCCTGCGTGATCGCTTCGTCGTTGCGGTTCTGCTCCAGACCGTGCACGAAGCGCTGGTCGATCTTGATGGCGTGGATCGGCAGGCGCGTGAGGTACGAGAGGCTCGAGTAACCGGTGCCGAAATCATCGATGGTGATCGACACGCCCATCTGCTTGAGTTTCATCAGCGTCGCGACAGCACGGTCGGGGTGGGTGATGATCACGCTTTCGGTGATCTCGAGATCGAGATAGCGCGCCGCGAGTCCGCTGGTGCGAAGCGCCTCCTCGACGACCGAAAGCCAGCTGTCGTGCTGCAGTTGCTGTACCGAGAGGTTCACCGACAACCGCAGGGTCATGTTCTGCCGCTGCCAGATCATGAGCTGTCTGCAGGCGTCGCGCAGCACGCGTCCGCCGAGCGCCTGGATCATGCCCGACTCCTCGG
Source organism: Betaproteobacteria bacterium (assembly GCA_005888865.1). Taxonomy (GTDB): domain Bacteria; phylum Pseudomonadota; class Gammaproteobacteria; order Burkholderiales; family Casimicrobiaceae; genus PALSA-1003. The sequence continues at coordinate 4,675 of VBCL01000054.1, forward strand.
CGATCGGAATGAACTCGTTCGGGCTGATCACGCCGCGCTCCGGGTCGCGCCAGCGCAACAATGCTTCCACCCCGATCGCGCGACCGGTGGCCATGTCGATCTGCGGCTGGTAGACCAGGAAGAACTCGTCGTCCATGAGTCCGCGCCGCATGTCGGTCTCGAGCTGCAATCGGGCCTGCACGCGCGCATTCATGTCCGCCGTGTAGAAGCGATACACGTTGCGGCCTGCTTCCTTGGCGGCGTACATCGCCGTATCGGACTGCTTGATCAGCCCGCTCGGATCGGTCGCGTCGACCGGATACACCGAAACGCCGATCGAACACGTCAGCGTGGGCGTCTGGTCGGCGAGCCGGAACGGCGCGAGGAACGATTCGCGAACCCGCGTCAACACGGCCATCACCTCGAACGCCGCGTGCAATGGATCGAGACCCGGCAGGATCAGGACGAATTCGTCGCCGCCCAGCCTGGCCACCGTATCGGACTCGCGGACGGCGCCGGTCAGTCGCTGCGCGACAGCCTGGAGCAGCTGATCGCCGGCATCGTGGCCCAACGTATCGTTGATGCGCTTGAAGTGATCGAAGTCCAGAAACAGGCATGCCACCTGGTGACCGTCGCGCGAGGCCTGAGCGACGATCTGCTTGAGCCGCTGGTTCAGCAGCGAGCGGTTGGGCAACCCGGTGAGGATATCGTGCTGCGCGAGCTTGTACGCCTGCGCCGTCGCGACCTCGAGCTCCTTGGTGCGTTGCGCGACCTTGTCCTCGAGCGTGCGCTGATAGGTCGCCACCTCGGCCTGCGATTCCGCGAGCCGTTGCGTCATGTGATTGAACGTGTGCGTGAGCAGGCCCAGTTCGTCGCTCGATTTCGCGGGAACATAGACGTCGAGCTTGCCGGCGCCCACGGCACGCGCAGCGCGCATCAGCTGCCGGATGGGCGCGACCAGCCGCCGTGTCAGCAGCAGCGTCACCACGATGGCGAGCATCACGAGGAGCGCTACGACCGAGAGCGCGCCGACCAGATTGACGCGCAGCCTTCCCCAGCCGCGATCGAAACCCATCCCGAGTCGGACGTAGCCGATGACCTCCCGACTCGCACCGGCGCCGGCGATGCTGGGCGGAGTATGGACGGGGACCACGACATCGAGAAATCTCCCGGCCGCGGTGCGATTCTCGACTGCGGTCATCCCTCCGGCGGAGGGCAAGGCGACCGGTGTGGTGGGCGCGACGGCGCCGGTGTAGCTGTGCGAGAGCAATGAGCGTTGCTGGCGATCGAGGATCATCGCGTAGGCGATATCCGGATCGGAAGCGAGCCCGTCGAGCACCGAAGCGAGATTGGACATCTCGCTGGAAGCGATCGCTACATCCGCAACCTCCGCCAGCATCGATGCCACGGCGAGCCCCTGGGTCTGCAGGCGGCTCCCCTCGTCACGGAGCTGCTGATTGATGAGGAACGCAGCGACACCGAACGCCGTAGCGACGATGAGGCCGATGACAAGCAGGTTGAGCTTGGTCAGCAGCCCCATGCGCAGCGGCGGCGCGTTGAGCGGCGAAATCGTTTCGGCGCCGAGGGGCGAGGATCCTTTGGCCATGGTTGCGGAGCGGCTAGGCCGTCGCGACGGGAATCTTGCGGATCTTCTGCTGCCACTTGCGCGGGCCGGTGTCGTGCACCGACTCTCCGCCCGCATCCACGGCGACGGTCACCGGCATGCCCTTCACCTCGAACTCGTAGATCGCTTCCATGCCGAGGTCGGCGAAGGCGACCACCCGGGCGGCGCGGATCGCCTTGGAGACGAGATACGCCGCGCCGCCGACGGCCATGAGGTAGGCGGCCTTGTGCCTCTTGATCGCCTCGATCGCCGCGGGACCGCGTTCGGCCTTGCCGATCATCGCGACGAGCCCGGTGCGGCTAAGCATCATCTCGGTGAACTTGTCCATGCGCGTGGACGTCGTGGGCCCCGCGGGACCGACGACTTCGTCGCGCACCGGATCGACCGGACCGACGTAATAGATCACGCGATTCCTGAACGAGACAGGCAAGGGCTCGCCCTTGGTCAGCATTTCCTGAATGCGCTTGTGCGCGGCGTCGCGTCCGGTCAGCAACTTGCCGCTGAGCAGCAGCCGTTCGCCGTGCTTCCACGAGGCGACCTCCGCCGGCGTCAGCGCGTCGAGGTCGACGCTGCGCGCCTCCGGAGAGGGCGCCCAATGGACGTCCGGCCACTTCGAGAGATCGGGCGGGTCGAGCTTCGCCGCCCCCGAGCCGTCGAGCGTGAAGTGGGCGTGCCGCGTCGCCGCGCAGTTCGGAATGAGAGCCACCGGCAGGCTCGCCGCGTGCGTCGGGTAATCGAGGATCTTGACGTCGAGCACGGTCGACAGCCCGCCCAGGCCCTGCGCGCCGATGCCGAGCGCATTGACCTTCTCGTAGAGCTCGATCCGCAGCGGGTCGAGGCGGGAAAGCGGCGCGCCTTCGGCCGCGCGTGCGAGAAGCTCGTGCATGTCGATCGGGGCCATCAGCGCTTCCTTGGCGAGCACCATCGCCTTTTCTGCGCTACCTCCGATGCCGATCCCGAGCATGCCAGGCGGACACCAGCCCGCGCCCATCGTCGGCACGGTCTTCAGCACCCAATCGACGATCGAGTCGGACGGATTCAGCATCGTGAACTTCGACTTGTTTTCCGAGCCGCCGCCTTTCGCCGCGAGCTTCACTTCGACGGTGTCCCCGGGAACGAGATCGTAATGGACGACCGCTGGCGTGTTGTCCCGGGTGTTGGTCCGCTTGCCGGCAGGGTCGGCGAGAATCGAAGCGCGCAGCTTGTTGTCCGGGTCGAGATACGCCCGGCGCACGCCCTCATTCACCATTTCGGTCACCGACATCGTCGCATCGGCCCAGCGGACGTTCATGCCGACGTTGACGAAGGCGACGACGATGCCGGTGTCCTGGCACATCGGACGATGGCCCTCGGCACAGAGGCGCGAGTTGGTGAGGATCTGCGCGATCGCGTCCTTCGCCGCGGGCGACGCCTCGGCTTCATAGGCACGGCCCAGTGCCTCGATATAATCGAGCGGGTGATAATAGGAAATGTATTGCAGCGCGTCGGCGACGCTCTGGATTAAATCTTCCTGCCTGATCGCGGTCATGGTCCCGGCGTTGCGTCTGGGGGGCTATCGCGAAGGTTTGGAGTCGGCAGCCATGGGTCACCCGCGAAAGCGAGAGGCATGCGGCGGGGGAAACCATTAATTCTATCATCCGCGGCGGATGCCTCGTACCGGGACCCGCCCGCCGCCCCGGGGCCGTATTGCGCCCTGTGCGCAAGAGTCGTTAGACTGCTATGAACCATGAGGCACCGATCCAGGTCGCCCCGAGCATATCCCCGAGGAGACATAGAGCATGGCCAAGATCGAGTCCATTGCGCGCGAAAGCCGCGTATTCCCGCCACCTCCGGCGTTCGTATCCCAGGCCAACATCGGCAAAGCCGAGTTCGACCGGCTGAACGCGGCCGCAGCAGCCGATTTTCCGGGCTTCTGGGCGAAGCTCGCCCGCGACGAGCTTGTGTGGCACAAGCCGTTCACCAAATCGTTCGACGAGTCCGACGCGCCGTTCTACAAGTGGTTCGAAGACGGCGAGCTCAACGCCTCGTACAACTGTCTCGATCGCAACCTGGAAAACGGGAACGCGAACAAGACCGCGATCGTGTTCGAGGCCGACGATGGCAAGGTGACGAAAGTCACCTATCAGGACCTCTATCATCGCGTGTGCCGGCTCGCCAACGGTCTCAAGTCGCGCGGCATCAAGAAAGGTGACCGCGTCATCATCTACATTCCGATGTCGATCGAAGGCGTGGTGGCGATGCAGGCCTGCGCGCGAATCGGCGCGACGCATTCGGTCGTGTTCGGCGGCTTTTCCGCCAAGTCGCTTCAGGAACGCATCATCGACGCGGGCGCAGTCGCCGTGATCTGCTCCGACGAGCAGATGCGCGGCGGCAAGGCGCTGCCGATCAAGGCGGTCGTCGACGAGGCGATCGGTATGGGAGGCTGCGAGGCGATCAAGACGGTCGTCGTCTATCGACGCACGGGCAATGCACAGACCATGCAGTCCGGACGCGATGTCTGGCTGCACGATCTGGTCGAGAAGCAAGCGGACACCTGCGACCCGGTCTGGGTGAGCGCAGAGCATCCGTTGTTCATCCTCTATACGTCGGGGTCGACCGGAAGGCCCAAAGGCGTGCAGCACTCGACCGGCGGATACCTGCTGTGGGCGATGCTGACGATGCGCTGGGTCTTCGATATCAAGCCCACGGACACGTTCTGGTGCACCGCCGATATCGGCTGGGTGACCGGTCATACGTACATCACCTACGGGCCGCTGGCGGTCGGAGCGACCGAAGTCGTCTTCGAAGGCATTCCGACCTACCCTCACGGCGGCCGCTTCTGGGAGACGATCCAGAAACACAAGGTCAACGTTTTCTATACCGCGCCGACGGCGATCCGGGCGCTGATCAAGGCTGCCGAGGTCGATCCGAAGGCGCATCCAAGAAACGTCGATCTCTCGAGTCTGCGTCTGCTCGGAACGGTCGGCGAGCCGATCAATCCCGAAGCGTGGATCTGGTACCACAACAACATCGGCGGCGGACGCTGCCCGATCGTGGACACCTGGTGGCAGACGGAGACCGGCGGTCACATGATCTCGCCGCTTCCTGGCGTCACGCCCTTGGTGCCGGGTTCGTGCACGTCGGCGTTGCCGGGCATCATGGCGGCTATCGTCGATGAGACCGGACACGACGTCGAGCACGGGCATGGGGGGATCCTGGTGATCAAGCGGCCGTGGCCGGCGATGATCCGCACGATCTGGGGCGATCCGGAGCGCTACAAGAAATCGTATTACCCGGAAGAGCTGGGCGGGAAGCTCTACCTCGCCGGCGATGGGTCGGTGCGCGACAAGACCACCGGCTACTTCACGATCATGGGCCGGATCGACGACGTGCTCAACGTCTCCGGCCACCGTCTCGGAACGATGGAGGTGGAGTCGGCGCTGGTCGCGAACTCGCTGGTCGCGGAAGCCGCAGTGGTCGGCCGACCCGATGACATGACCGGCGAAGCGATTTGCGCCTTCGTCGTGCTCAAGCAGGCGCGGCCGACCGGCGACGACGCGGAGAAGATCGCGAAACAGTTGCGAGACTGGGTCGCCAAGGAGATCGGCCCGATCGCCAAGCCCAAGGACATCCGCTTCGGCGACAACCTGCCGAAGACCCGCTCGGGCAAGATCATGCGACGGCTGCTGCGCTCGATCGCCACTGGCGAGGAGATCACGCAGGACGTCTCGACGCTGGAAAATCCGGCGATACTGGAACAACTGAAACAGGCGCTCTGAGACCGCTACGGTACCTGCGGATGCAAGCCCGTTCGATCGCCGGATTTCGGCGAAGGCTAACCGCGCGTAGCGCGTGTTAAGCGAGCCTGAGCGAGCGGCCGGAGCCAAAACCCGGGAGCAATCCTGGAACAGCTCAAGCAGGCGCTATAACGCCGACGGGACCGCTACGCGCCCGCCGGCGGAACCGTCTCGGCGAACGACGGACGTTTGGCGAGCTTGTCCGCAAGCTTGACGAGATTCGCGTAGTTGCCGCGCCAATCGACGTCCGGATGCCTCAGGTCGAGATAGGCGAGCGCGCACCCGGTGGCGATGTCGGCAAGAGAATACCCTTCGCCGTTGCACCAGGAACGGTCTCCGAGATGCTGCGAGAGCTCCTCGACGCCGAGATCGATCTTGCGTTGCTGACGTTCCAGCCAATCCTTGCTTTGCTGTTTCACCTGGCGCTTGCGCTCGAGCACGATGGTCACGGCCGCGTCGCAGATCCCGTCGGCGAGCGCTTCCCAGCGCTTGACGAGGATGCGTTGGCGGTTGGGCTCCGGAATCAGCCGCGACACGGGGCTCACCGTGTCGAGGTATTCGACGATTACCCGCGAGTCGAACAGCGTCGTGCCGTCATCGAGCACCAGCACCGGCACCTTACCCAAAGGGTTATAGTCCGGAACGGTCGTCTCCTCCGCCCAGGGCGAGTCCTCAACCAGATCGCACTCGATCTTCTTTTCGACCAGCGCGATACGAACTTTGCGAGCGTAGGGGCTGGTCAGCGAGGCGATCAACTTCATGGGAGAATGGCGCAGCACGACGGGCACGGCCTTCGAATGCCGACGAAATTATAGCATCGCGCCGGTGAACCCCCGCGCTCGCGTCTCCCCGTGCGCCGCGCCGAATCCGCGGAGATGGCTCTTCGGGATGCCGGGAGTCGACCAGGTGGCTGTGCTAAGATAGCGTTGCTCCGCGCGCATCATGCCGAATCCCGCCGCGCCTGGCCCTTCTTCCGCGCTCACCGCGCTCACGCCGCTCACAGCCCTAAGCCCGCTGGACGGCCGCTACCGCAACAAGGTGGCGACTCTCGCCGAGCAGTTCAGCGAGTACGGACTGATCCGCAATCGCATCAGGATCGAGATTGTCTGGCTCAAGGCGCTCGCGGACGAACCCCGGATCGCCGAAGTGCCTCCGTTCTCCGAGCACGCGTGCGCCCTGCTCGACGCCGCCGCCGCGGATTTCGGTGTCGCCGACGCCGAACGCGTCAAAGCGATCGAGCGCAAGACCAACCACGACGTCAAGGCGGTCGAATACTGGCTCAAAGAGTGCTTCGCGACGACGCCCGAGATCGCGCGCGCGGCCGAGTTCGTCCATTTCGCCTGCACGTCCGAGGACATCAACAACCTCGCCTACGGGCTGATGCTCGCCGAGGCGCGCAACACCGTATTGCTGCCAGCGATCAAGGCGCTGATCCAGGAGCTGCGCGCGCTGGCGCATGCCCACGCCGCGTTGCCGATGCTCGGGCGCACACACGGCCAGCCGGCGACGCCGACCACGCTTGGCAAGGAGATCGCCAACGTTGTCGCACGCCTCGAGCGCATGTTGCCCGCTTTCGCCGATGCGCCACTGCCCGGCAAGATCAACGGCGCGGTCGGCAATTACAACGCGCATCGCATTGCCTACCCGGACGTCGACTGGCCGGGTCTCGCGCGCCGCGTCGTCACCGGGCTGGGTCTCGAATTCAGCGTCTACACCACGCAGATCGAGCCGCATGACCGGCTCGCGGCGCTGTTCGATGCGCTGGCACGGGTCAACACGATCGTCCTCGATCTGGACCGCGACCTCTGGGGCTACATCTCGCTCGGTTACTTTCGCCAGAGCACCCGCGAAGGCGAGGTCGGTTCGAGCACGATGCCGCACAAGGTCAACCCGATCGACTTCGAGAATTCGGAGGGCAACCTCGGGCTCGCCAATGCGCTCCTGAGACATCTCGCAGACAAGCTGCCGGTCTCGCGCTGGCAGCGCGATCTCACCGATTCGACCGTGCTGCGCAACGTCGGCGTCGCGCTGGGCCATTCGCTGCTGGGTTACGTCTCGTGCAGCCAGGGCATCGCCAAGCTCGCGGTCGACCCGGAGCGACTCGCCGCAGACCTCGACGCCAGTTGGGAAGTCCTCGCGGAAGCAATACAGACCGTGTTGCGGCGCTACGGCGTGCCGGAACCCTACGAGCAGCTCAAAGCCCTGACCCGCGGCAAGCGCGGCATCACCCGCGAGTCGTTGCACGCATTCATCGACGCCCTGGCGATTCCGGACGACGCACGGGCTCGTCTCAAGGCGCTGACGCCGGCGACCTACGTCGGTGATGCGGCGGAGCTGGCGAAGCGGATTTAAACGTCAACCGCCTGCGTCACCGGTACGCCCGCGGCGTTCCTTGACGTACTGCACGACGATCGGGATCAGCGACACGATCACGATGGCCAGCACGATCCACGCCAGGTTTTCCTTGACCCACGGGATGTTGCCGAAGAGATACCCGGCGTACGCGAGCGGCCCGACCCAGGCCGCGGCGCCGATGAGGTTGAACGCCAGGAACTTCCGGTAGGTCATGGCGCCCACGCCGGCAAAGAACGGCACGAACGTGCGCACTATCGGGACGAACCGACCGACGACGATCGCGAAGCCCCCGTACTTTTCGTAGAAGCGGTGCGTGCGCTCGAGGTATTCCGGCTTGAGCCAGCGGCCGAGGATCGTGTCCTGGGGACGATGAAACGCGATAGGGCCGATAAAGCGTCCGACGGCGTAGTTGACCGAATCGCCGAGGACCGCCGCGGTGAACAGCGTCAACACCAGCAGATGGATGTCGATCCCGGCGGTAGCGACGACCGTCCCGGACAGAAACAGCAGCGAGTCGCCGGGGAGCAGCGGGAAGATGACGAGCCCCGTCTCCGCAAAGATGACGACGAACAGCGCCGCGAACAGCAATACGGAATGCTGCGCCGCCAGATCCGACAGGGTCTGGTCGAGCGCGAACAGCGAGTAGAGCAGCGTCGTGATCATCGCTCGGATTCCAGGGCGACTGTTGTGGTCGTCGTCCGGGCGACGGTGTGTCCGAGCCGGCTCGGCTACGGCAGGATCTTCTCGGCGCCGCCGGGACCGGTCTTCTTCTCCGGTCTGACCAGGTCCTCACGCGATACGCCGAGCCACATGACGAGCGAGGCCATGACCAGCGCCGAGGAGTAGATGCCGAAGCAGATGCCGATCGCCAGCGCAAGCGCGAAGTAGTGCAGTGTCTCGCCGCCGAAGAACAGGATCGACAGCACCATCATCAGGGTGCAGCCGTGGGTAATGATCGTCCGCGACAGCGTGCTGGTGATCGCGCTGTTGATGATCTCGGGCACCGTCGCCTTGCGCATCTTCCGGAAATTCTCGCGGATCCGGTCGGCGATCACGACCGATTCGTTCACCGAGTAGCCAAGCACGGCCAGCACCGCTGCCAGCACGGGAAGCGAGAATTCCCACTGGAATACCGCGAAGAAGCCGAGAATGATCACCACGTCGTGGAGGTTAGCGATGATCGCGGACACCGCGAAGCGCCATTCGAAGCGCAGCGCCAGATAGGCGACGATGCCGATGCTGACCAGAAGAAGGGCCAGCGCGCCGTTCTCGTAGAGCTCCTTGCCGACCTGCGGTCCCACGAACTCGACCCTCTGCTGCGCGGCGCTCTGGTCGTCGGCCCTGAGCGCGGTCATCACGCGTTCCGAGAGCTGCGCGGTCGAGACTCCCTCCTTGAGCGGCAGACGGATGAGCGCGCTGTTGGCGCTGCCGAAGCTCTGCACGGCGAACTCACCGAGGTTCATCTTGTCGACCGCGGCGCGCACGCGCCCCAGATCGGCGGCATGCGGATAAGCGATCTCGATCAGCGTGCCGCCCTTGAAATCGACGCCGAGGTTGAGGCCGCGGATGGCCAGGAAGAGCACGGCCAGCAGGAAGGTGACCAGCGACACGATGTTGAACACCAGCGCGTGCCGCATGAACGGGATGTCGCGCCTGATGCGGAAGAATTCCATAGATGCTTTCGTTTACCTGTCGTCGTTCCCGCGAAAGCGGGAATCCAGCGTCGTTGCGTTATTCGTCACGTTCTCAAAGTCACTCTCGTCCCCGCGTTCCGGGGACGACGCCTGCCGCTATGCGGCGGGCGTCGGCTTCCACACCTGGCCGATCGATATCTTGTCGAGCTTCTTGCGCCCGCCGTAGATGATCGCGACCAGTCCGCGCGAGACGAACACCGCGCTGAACATCGAGGTCATGATGCCCAGGCAATGCACGACCGCGAAGCCGCGCACCGGGCCGGTGCCGAAGATCAGCAGGGCAATGCCGGCGATGAGCGTGGTCACGTTCGAGTCGAGAATCGTGTTCCACGCGCGTTCGTAACCGGCCTGGATCGCAGCGTGCGGGGTGTCGCCCCAGCGGAGCTCTTCCCGGATGCGCTCGTTGATCAGCACGTTGGCGTCGATGGCCATGCCGAGCGTGAGCGCGACCGCGGCGATACCCGGCAGAGTGAGCGTCGCCTGTAGCATCGACAGGATGGCGACGAGCAGCAGCAGGTTCACGGCCAGAGAGATCGTCGAGATGACACCCATCAGGAGGTAGTACACGCAGATGAACGCCGCCAGAACGATGAAGCCGTACTTCACCGAGTTGAAGCCCTTGTCGATGTTCTCCTTGCCGAGCGAGGGTCCGACGGTGCGCTCTTCGATGATCTCCATCGGCGCAGCCAGCGCCCCGGCGCGCATCAGGAGCGCGATGTCGTTCGACTCGCGGGTGTTCATGCGGCCGCTGATCTGCACCTTGCCACCGCCGATTTCCTCGCGGATCACGGGCGCGGTGATCACCTCCGCCTTGCCCTTTTCGACGAGCACGATCGCCATGCGCTTGCCGACGTTTTCGCGGGTGACTTCCTTGAATATGCGCGCGCCGCTGCCGTCGAGATTCACGTGCACGGCGGGCTCGTTGTTACGGCTCTCGAACCCTGGTTGCGCGTCGTTGATGCGATCGCCGGTGAGCACGACCTGGCGCTTGACCAGGATCGGCGCCCCGCCGCGGTCGTTGAGCAGATCGTCGCCCAGCGGTACCTGGCCGGCGATCGCCTGCTGCTGCGCGTTGGGGTCCTCGTCGACCATGCGGATCTCGAGGGTCGCCTGCCGGCCGATGATGTCCTTGGCGCGCGCCGTGTCCTGCACGCCCGGAAGCTGCACGACGACGCGGTCCGCGCCCTGCTGCTGGATGATCGGCTCGGCTACGCCCAGCTCGTTGACCCGATTGCGCAGAATGGTGATGTTCTGCTGCACGGCGCCTTCCTGAATGCGTTTTTGGGCCTCGGGCTTGAGGCCCGCGACGAGCCGCGAATCGCCCGCGCCTTCGACTTCCCGGAGCTGCAGATCGGGAAAGGAGTTGCTGATCTCCTGATAAGCACGCGCGCGCTCCGCGGGATCGCGAAAGCGCACCGCGACCGTCTGACCCTCGCGCGCGATGCCCGCGTACAGGATCCTCTTTTCCCGCAGCAGCGAGCGGATGTCGGTCAGGTAGCGGTCGGCGGCCTTGTCCAGCGCGGCTTTCATGTCGACCTGCTCGAGAAAATGCACGCCGCCGCGCAGATCGAGCCCGAGGAACATGGGAAACGCATGGATCCAGGAAAGCGCGTGCGGAGACGTCGAAAGCAGGTTCAGGGCGACGATATAGCTCTCGTTCTTCGGATCGGGGTTGAGCTTCGCCTGAAGGGCGTCCCGCGCCTTGAGCTGCGTGTCGGGATCACCCAAGCGCGCATTCACGACGCTTCCTCCTGAAGTCGTGGCT
>VBCL01000054.1:15947-22145 GCA_005888865.1 Betaproteobacteria bacterium
CGATCTTGATGTTCGACTTGCTGGTCGATACCTGCACCGCTGGAGCCTCGGGAAAGAAATTCGGAAGCGTATAGACGATTCCGATCACCAGCGCGACGGCGATCACCACGTACTTCCACAGCGTATAGCGGTTCATTTTGGATTAAGCGTTGGGCGTGGAGCGTTGAGCGTCGACCGGGCTACCTGCATTTGCGCTGAACGCTCAACGCTGAACGTGCGACCGACTCTCACAAGGTCTTGATGGTGCCCTTGGGCAGCAGCAGCGAGATCGCACTTCTCTGAATGGTGACCTCGACGTTGGGCGCGATCTCGACGTCGGCGTAGGCATCCGACAGCTTGGAGATCTTGCCGACCACGCCTCCTGCGGTCACGACTTCATCGCCCTTCTGCAACGACGAGAGCATCGCCTTGGTCTCCTTGGCACGCTTCTGCTGCGGGCGTATCAGCAGGAAATAGAACACGACGACGATCGCGATCATCGGCAGGAACGTCATGATGTCGCTGCCCGACGGGCTGCCTGCGGCCTGGGCGTAGGCGGGACTGATGAACACGGGTATTTCCTCCTTGCGGGGGTCCGGGCGCACGGCGAGCCGGCACCGGAACGAGCCCGCTAGTCTACCACGCGGGCGCGGTCCGCCTTGAACGCCTCGGCATAGCCGGCGAGCGTCCCGGCGGCGATCGCCTGGCGCAGCTCGGCAAGCAGGGTCAGGTAATAGTACAGGTTGTGGATTGTCGCCAGCCGCGCGCCGAGGATCTCGTTGGCGCGCTGCAGGTGATGCAGATAGGCGCGGCTGAAATGGCGGCAGGCGTAGCATGAGCAGCCCGGATCGAGCGGCGTGGTATCGGCGCGGTGGCGGGCGTTACGGATCTTGATGTCGCCATAGCGGGTGAACAGCCACCCGTTGCGGGCGTTGCGTGTCGGCAGGACGCAATCGAACATGTCGATGCCGTTGCCCACTGCCTCGACGATATCCTCCGGCGTGCCCACGCCCATCAGGTAACGCGGACGGTCCGCCGGCAGGCGCGGCGTCACGTAGGCCTCGACGCGGCGCATCTCCTCCTTCGGCTCGCCGACGGACAATCCGCCGATGGCGTAGCCGTCGAACCCGATCCCGCTCAGCGCCCCGAGCGATTCGTCGCGCAGATCGTCGAACATGCCGCCCTGCACGATGCCGAACAGCGCGTTTTCGTTGCCCTCGTGCGCCGCTTTCGATCGCACCGCCCAGCGCACCGACAATTCCATCGACCGCGCCGTTTCATCGCGCGACGCGGGATAGGGCGTGCATTCGTCGAACACCATCGCCACGTCGGCGTTGAACGCGCGCTGGATCTGCATCGACAGCTCGGGCGTCAGGAACAGCCGGTCGCCGTCGACCGGCGAGGCGAAAGCGACGCCTTCCTCCTGCACCTTGCGCAGCGGGCCGAGACTGAAGACCTGGAAGCCGCCCGAGTCGGTGAGAATCGGCCGCTGCCAGCCCATGAATCGATGCAGCCCGGCGTGCGCGGCGACGACCTCGATCCCTGGGCGGAGCCAGAGATGAAACGTGTTGCCGAGGACGATCTGTGCACCGAGTGTTTCGAGCTCGTTGGGCGCCATGGCCTTGACCGTGCCATAGGTGCCTACCGGCATGAAGACCGGTGTTTCCACGTCGCCGTGAGCGAGCGTGAGCTTTCCGCGCCGCGCCTGGCCGCAGCGCGCGATGACCTCGAAGTGCATCGGCCGATTGTAGCAGCGCCTTCCGGGGCTACCGCGCCGCGATCCCGCTGGCGCCGGCCTCCGGATCACGCTCGAGCAGCATCGCGTCGCCGTAGCTGAAAAAGCGGTAGCGCTGGCGAATCGCATGCGCGTACGCAGCTCGAATCGGGGCTACTCCGGCGAATGCCGAAGCGAGTATGAGTAGCGTCGAGCGCGGCAGGTGGAAGTTGGTGAGCAGCCGGTCGACGATCCGGAAACGAAATCCCGGAGTGATGAAAAGCGTCGTCTCCGCCGTGCCGGCGCGGACCCCCGCCGACGTCGCGGCGGACTCCAGCGCGCGCAGCGACGTCGTACCGACCGCAACGACGGCACGCCCGGCCGCGCGCGCCGCGGCGATCGCCGCGGCAGTCGCATCGGGAATGTCGAAGCGCTCGCCGTGCATGCGATGTTGCGTGAGATCCTCGGTTTCGACCGGCTGGAAGGTGCCCGCGCCGACGTGCAGCGTCAGAGTCGCGAAGGTCACGCCGTGAGACCGCAGTCGATCGAGCATCGCAGCGTCGAAATGGAGGCCCGCAGTGGGCGCAGCGACGGCCCCCGGGTGGCGGGCGTAGATCGTCTGGTAGCGCTCGCTGTCGGCGGTTCCCGCTGCACGCCGGATGTACGGCGGCAGCGGCACCTCGCCATGCCGTTCGAGGTAGACGTCGAGCGGCGAGTCCGCGTCGAAGCGAAGCCGAACGAAACGCCCATCGCGCTCCTGCACGATCGCGCTCGCGCCTCCATCGAGGAGGAGCCGGCCGCCAGGCTTGGGAGGATGACTGGCAGAGAGTTGCATCCACGCTTCGTCGGGCGCGACGATCCGCTCGAGCAGCAACTCGACCCGGCCTCCGGTCTCGCGCCGACCGTGCAGCCGCGAACGGATCACCTTCGTGTCGTTGAGCACGACGAGATCACCAGGCGCGAGCAACCCGGGCAAGTCCGCGAAAGCGCGATCGGTGATTCTCGTGCCCGCGACGTGCATCAGGCGGCTTTCGGTACGCTTCGCAGCCGGTGTCTGCGCGATCAACTCCGCAGGCAGGTCGTAATCGAAATCGGACAGGCGGAAGCCGGGGCGTTCGGACATGGCGCAGGATAGCGCGACCCACGCGGGCGCGTCTGTCGCGTGTCGTCGTTTTACGCGATAATGCCGGCTCCACCTCGCGCGAGCAAAGCCGGCCTCCCGCCAAGCCTCGCGCGCCTCCAGCCGGGATGGCGGAATTGGTAGACGCGCTGGACTCAAAATCCAGTTCTGGCAACAGAGTGAGGGTTCGATTCCCTCTCCCGGCACCACGAGCTCTGAGGGCGAACGGATTTGGTGGAGGCTAACGTGAGCGCAGCGAACGTTAAGCGAGCGCCAGCGAGCGGCCGGAGCCAAAATCCGCTCGAAGCAACAGAGTGAGGGTTCGATTCCCTCTCCCGGCACCAGCACTCAATGCCGCTTGAAGTACTGAACTTCCCGTTCGTGCTGCTTCGCAGCCTCCAGTGTCTTGAAGGTTCCGAGATTCCTCCGGCGCCCCGTCTTCGGATTCGTCTTGACGGAGTACAGCCGGTACTCGCCTGAGCTGAGCTTCCTGATCATTGCCTGTCCTTTCCAGGAAAGAGACGACTGCGCGCCCGTCGGCTGAACTCTTGCCGCAACACCCCTGCCTTACACGACAGTGACGGCGCGCGAGGGTTCATTTCGAGGAGTCCGATCATGCAAAAGTGCGAGCTCTGCGGCAACGAATACGACAAGGCATTCACGATCAGCCAGGCCGGAAAGAACCACGTTTTCGACAGCTTCGAGTGTGCAATCCAGGTTCTCGCGCCGACGTGTGCGCATTGCCGCTGCCGGATCATCGGCCACGGGATCGAGGACAAGGGTGTTTTCTATTGCTGCGCGCACTGCGCCAAGTCCGCGGGTGTCGCGGGCGTTCGCGATCGCGCCGCATAAGGAAGCGTTCCGATTCGCGCGTCCAATGCGGAGTCGCCCGCCGGATCCCGCTCGCAAGCGGTCCGCGTCGAGGCGTCGATTGCGTAGGCAATACGCCGACGCGAGCGCCGATATCGTCTGACGCAAAAATCGGAATGCTCCCTATACCATCCGCGGCATAGCGGTGGGAGCATTGATTTCGCGTCGGTGGTGCGGTAAGGCGGTGATGCGCGGGTTCGATGGTTGAAGATCCTCGCAAGTTGCATCGACGACGCGTCAACAAGCGATGAATCGATTCGACAAGCGAAGGCGGCTATCGCGGGCCGCCGCGGCAAGCCCTGTAAAGAACAGCGAAAGCGGCCCCGCGCTCTCGCCCACAGGCGCCTCACGACGACGCTTCCTGACAGGCACCGGCGCGCTCACGACCGGCGCCGCCGCGACGCCGTACCTTGCAACGGCGTTCGCGCCCGGCGTCCAGGCCAGGACCTCGGAAGCGGCAGTCCCGTCCGCGGCCCGCGATTCTCTGACCGACGTCCGGCTGACGGTGAATGGCCGCGACTATCAACTGAGGCTGGATCCACGCGTGACGCTGCTCGATGCGGTGCGCGAGTACCTCGGGCTCAAGGGCACCAAGAAGGGTTGCGATCGGGGGCAATGCGGGGCATGCACGGTGCTGGTCAACGGCCGACGCATCAACTCCTGCCTCACGCTTGCGCTGTCGCACGAGGGCGACAAGATCGTGACGATCGAGGGCTTGGGAAACCCGTCCGCGCTGCATCCGGTGCAGAAGGCGTTCCTCGAGCGCGACGCTTTTCAGTGCGGGTATTGCACGCCCGGTCAGGTCTGCTCTGCGGTGGCGCTGCTCGACGAAGCGCGCGCCGGCGCCGTCAGCGCAGCGACGCCAGACGTGCGCGCGAGCGGCCCGGTCGCGCTCTCCGAGGACGAGATCCGCGAGCGCATGAGCGGCAACATCTGCCGCTGTGGAGCGTACGTCAACATCGTCGCCGCGATCCGCGATGCGGCCGGACGCACGACGACCTGAGTCCGGGCACCAGCATGCACGCCTTCGTCTACCTCAGGGCATCGAGTGTGGACGACGCGCTCGCGCTCGCGAGCGATCCGAATACCAGGTTCCTCGCCGGCGGAACCAATCTGCTCGACCTCATGAAGGGCGACGTGGAGCAGCCCACGCGAGTGGTTGACATCAACCGCCTGCCGCTGGATCGGATCACCGAGCTCCCCGACGGAGGCGTGCGGGTGGGTGCACTGATGCGCAACAGCGAGCTCGCCAACCACCGCGTCATCCGCGAACGCTATCCGTTGCTGTCGCAGGCGCTCCTCGCGGGTGCATCGCCACAGCTTCGCAATATGGCGAGTGTTGGCGGCAATCTCCTGCAGCGCACGCGTTGCGGCTACTTCACCGACAGCGCGTTCCCGGCGTGCAACAAGCGCCACCCCGGTTCGGGATGCGCCGCACGCGAGGGGTCGAACCGCATGCACGCGATTCTCGGCGCGAGCGAGGAGTGCATCGCCGTGAATCCCTCGGACATGGCCGTGGCGCTGGCCGCGCTCGACGCTGTGGTCGCGGTGCGCGGGCCGCACGGCGAGCGGCGCATTCCCATGAGCGAGTTCCATCGCCTTCCGGGGACGATGCCGCAGCGCGACACCAACCTTGCGCCCGGCGAGCTCATCGTCGCCGTCGACCTGCCGCCTTCGCGCTTCGCAGCGCATTCGCATTACCTCAAGGTGCGCGATCGCGCGAGCTACGCTTTTGCCCTGGTTTCCGTCGCCGCCGCGCTGGACGTGAGCGAGGGCAGCGTGCGCGATGCACGCATCGTCCTGGGCGGCGTCGCGCACAAACCCTGGCGCGTGCGCGCCGCCGAGCGCGCGCTGATCGGCGGGCGGCTGGAGCCCGCCACCATCGACACCGCTGCGCGCGCCAGCGTCGACGGTGCGAAGCCCTATCGCGACAACGCGTTCAAGGTCGCATTGACCCAGCGCGCGGTCGCGCGAGCGCTGCGAACGGCGGGAGGTAGCGCATGAGCGCGGCTGGCATCATCGGCCAACCGATCGACCGCGTCGACGGCGCACTCAAAGTCACGGGCGGGGCGAAGCGCTCGGCGCCGCGCGATTGCGCTGGAGGCCGACACGAGAGTTTCCGCAATGCGTTATGGGTACAAAGAGGCCGAGGCATGAGCGCGGCTGGCATCATCGGCCAACCGATCGACCGCGTCGACGGCGCACTCAAAGTCACGGGCGGGGCGCGCTTCGCCGCCGAGTTCGATCAGCCCGGGCTCAGCTACGCGGTGATGGTCCAGAGCACGGTGCCCCGTGGGCGCGTCCGCCGCATCGACCGCACTCGCGCGGAGCGAATGCCCGGCGTCCTGGCGGTGCTCACGCACGAGAACGCCCCCGCGCTGCCGCAGAAGGGGCGGGCGGCGATCAATCCGCCGGCGGGACGCGCACTGTCGCTGCTGCAGGAAGACGTCGTGCATTACAACGGGCAACCCATCGCCCTGGTCATCGCCGACACCTACGAGCACGCGACCGAGGC
>VBCL01000054.1:22230-41647 GCA_005888865.1 Betaproteobacteria bacterium
GAAGGCGGCTGGACGCGGGCGAACCGATCTTGCGTGGGGGAATCTCGACGCCGGGATCGCGCAGGGGGATGTCCGTGTCGAGGCGGTCTACACAACGCCGATGGAGCACCACAATCCGATGGAGCCGCACGCGACCGTTGCCCGCTGGGAGGGCGATCGGCTCACGCTTTACGACGCGACACAGTACGTGTCGGGGGTCCGCGATACGGTCGCCAAGACCCTCGGCATTTCGCCCGACAACGTGCGAGTCATCTCGCCTTTCGTCGGCGGGGGCTTCGGCTGCAAGGGTTCGGTGTGGTCGCACGTGGTTCTGGCCGCGATGGCTGCCCGCAAGGTCGGACGGCCGGTGAAACTCGTGCTGACCCGGCCGCAGATGTTCGGGCCGGTCGGCGGTCGGCCGATGACCGAGCAGCATCTGCTGCTCGCGGCGCGTCGCGATGGGCAGTTGACGGCGATCCGTCACGACGTGATCTCGCATACGTCCGAATTCGAGGACTTTGTCGAGCCTGCGGCACAGCCCACGCGCGCGCTCTACGCCTGCGCCAACGCGGCGACGAGCCACCGGCTGGTGAAGCTCAACGTGGGGACCCCGACGTTTCAGCGCGCGCCCGGAGAAGCGACCGGAAGCTTCGCCATCGAGACCGCGATGGACGAGCTGGCGTACGCGCTCGCGATGGATCCCTTGGAGCTGCGGCTGCGCAATCACGCGGACGTCGAACCGTCGAGCGGCAAGTTGTGGTCGAGCAAGCGATTGCGCGAATGCTACCGCGAAGCAGCCGCGCGCTTCGATTGGGCGGAACGCACGCCGCAGCCGCGCTCGATGCGCGACGGCCATTGGCTCGTCGGCTGGGGCCTTGCCACCGCGACGTACCCGGCGCATCGCGCTCCGGCGACGGCGTTGGCGCGCATCCTGCCCGACGGTTCCGCGCTGGTGCAGTCCGGATCGCAGGATCTCGGCACCGGCACGTACACGGTGATGACCCAGGTCGCGGCCGAAGCGCTCGGTCTTCCCGTCGAGAAGGTACGCTTCGAGCTCGGTGACACCGCGCTTCCGCCGGCGCCGGTGTCGGGCGGCTCCATGACGGTCGCGAGCGTCGCGCCGGCGGTCCAGGCGGCGTGTCAGGCACTGCGTGCCAAGCTTATCGGGTTGGCGATCGAGGATCCGCGTTCGGCGCTCGCCGGGATGCGGCGCGACGACGCGCTGATCGACAACGGAGCGATCGTTGTCCGAAGCGATCCAGCACGCCGCGAGACGCTGGCCGCGCTCGCCGGGCGTCACGGCGATGCGCTTGTGGCACAAGCGCAGGCCAAGCCCGGCCCCGAGGAAGAGCATTACGCGTCGCGCTCGTTCGGCGCGGTGTTCGCCGAGGTGCGCGTCGATCTTGCGCTCGGCGTGATCCGCGTCCCGCGCATCGTCGCAGCGTACAGCGTCGGACGGCTCCTCAACGCGAAGACGGCTCGCAGCCAGCTTCAGGGCGGAATCGTCTGGGGCGTGAGCCAGGCGCTGTTCGAAGAAAGCGTGCTCGATCGCCGCTACGGCCGATTCGTCAACGGCAATCTGGCCGACTACCACGTTCCGGTGAACGCCGACATCGGGCAGATCGACGTCACATTCGTCGAAGAGAACGACGAGAACTTCAATCCGGTCGGCGCACGCGGCATCGGCGAGATCGGCATTACCGGCGTTCCCGGCGCGCTCTCGAATGCGGTCTACCACGCCACGGGTAGAAGGGTGCGGGATCTGCCCATCACCCTCGACAAGTTGCTCTGATTCCCCACGCCAATAAGCGCAAGGAAAGCGGTATGGAGGACGCGATCCTTTCGACCAGCGATAACGTCTCGGGCCTGTGCGCGCACCCGGGGTGTGGCTGCGCGGTGGCCTCCGGCGAGACCTATTGCTGCGAGTATTGCGCCGCGGCAGACACTAGTGCCGAAGAAACGCTGCAACAGGGCTGTGGCTGCGGCCACCCCGAGTGTGACGCCGCCTAATCGGCACGCCTTGTAATCTGCAGGTAGCTTCGCGCTATTCCGTCCGTAGCTCTTCTCAGGTCTTTTGCGGGACAATAGCGGTCTCGACGGCGTTGCCGTGACGCGCGCTGCATTCATTGTCGCGCGACCGGCGATGCCCGTCGCGATCTGAGGAGATCGGCATGAAGGCGAATGGAGAAGGCGGCGGGGCGCAACGCCTCGACGAAGTGCTGAAGCTCGTGCGCACCAAGGTCGCGCCGGCTCAACGCGCGGCGGTCGAGGACTTCGCCATCCGCTATTTCCAGGACGTCGACGCCGAGGACCTCTCGGAGCGCCAGCCCGCCGACCTCTACGGCGCCGCGCTGTCGCACTGGAACTTCGCGCGCAGGCGGGAACCGGGCCGGTTGCGCGTCCGCGTGCTCAATCCGACGCTCGAGGAGCACGGCTGGCAGTCCACGCACACCGTCGTCGAAATCGTCAACGACGACATGCCGTTCCTGGTCGATTCCGTGACCATGGAGGTCAATCGCCACGGGCTGATGCTGCACCTCATCATCCATCCGATCGTCGCGGTCGAGCGTGCTGCCGACGGGACATTGACGGGTCTCGCGCGCGAAGACGCCAGGGATGCGCGGCGCGAGTCGTTCATCCACGTTGAGGTCGATCGCATGACCGACAGCGCGCAGCTCGAGTCACTGGCTGCGGATTTGACCGGCGTGCTCGACGACGTGCGCGCGGCGGTCGACGACTGGAAGCCGATGATCGAGCGCTTGCATGCCGTTATCGCCGAAGTCGAGCGCCAGCGGCCCCCGCTGTCGGAAGACGAGCTCGCCGAAGGCCACGACTTCCTGCGCTGGCTCGCCGACAATCATTTCACGTTCCTCGGCTACCGCTGCCACGAGCTGGCGGTCGTCAACGGCGAGGACGCGCTCAAAGTCGTTCCCGGAACGAGTCTCGGCATTCTCCGCGAAGCGCCGAGCAAGGACGTCGCCGCGAGCTTCTCGGCGCTGCCGCCGGAGGTTCGCGCCTACGCTCGGCGGCCGGAGCTGCTCGTCGTGACCAAGGCCACCTCGCGCTCGACGGTGCATCGGCCCGGTTACCTCGACTACATCGCGGTGAAGCGTTTCAACGCCAAGGGCGAAGTCACCGGGGAAGATCGTTTTCTCGGGCTCTTCACCTCGACCGCCTACAGCGCCAATCCCGCCGAGATCCCGCTGCTTCGCCGCAAGATCGCCAACGTCGAGAAGCGCGCGAACCTGCCGCCCGGCGGCCACGCCAGCAAGGCGCTGGTGAATATCCTGGAGACGTATCCGAGGGACGAGCTGTTCCAGACCAGCGAAGAGAATCTCCTGCGTACGTCGAAGGCGATCCTTCACCTTGAGGATCGGCAACGGTTGCGTCTGTTCGTGCGCCGCGACGCGTTCGAGCGTTTCCTTTCCTGCCTTATCTATGCGCCACGCGAGAATTACACGACCGAGCTGCGCCAGAAATGGCAGGCGATCCTGACAGAGGCTTTTGGAGGCAGCAGCTCGGAGTTCAACGTCCATCTTTCCGAATCGCCGCTCGCGCGTGTGATGATCACCGTGCGCACGACGCCGGGACGCATCCCGGAGTACGACGTGCGCGCAGTCGAAGCACGACTGGTTGCGGCGGCGCGGCGCTGGGAAGACGACCTCAAGGACGCGCTCATCGAGTCGCTGGGCGAGGCCCGCGGCAACGCGCTATTCCGTCACTTTGGCGCCGCGTTCCCCGCGGGCTATCGCGAGGATTTCGAAGCGCGGGCCGCCGTGCCCGACATCGAGATGATGGCGAGGCTCACCGACGAGGAGCCGCTGGGCATGGCGCTGTATCGTCCGCTGGAGGCGATGCCGGGCACGCTGCGTTTCAAGCTGTTCCATCGCGGCGGCCCGGTGACGTTGTCCGACAGCCTGCCGATGCTCGAGCGCATGGGCCTCAGGGTGCTCGACGAGCGCCCGTACCGGGTCAGCCCCGAGGGACTGCCGCCGGTATGGATGCACGACCTGGGTTTGCTCGCGGTCGCGAGACAGGCCGACGTCGAGGTCGACACCTTGCACGCCGTGTTCGCCGATGCCTTCGGACGCGTGTTTCGCGGCGACATCGAAAGCGACGATTTCAATCGGCTGGTCGTCGCGGCACGGCTCCCGGCCGAGGAAATCGTCATCCTGCGCGCGTACGCGAAATATCTCCGGCAGATCGGCTTCCCGCTTTCACAGGCGTTCATCGAGGCAACACTCGCGTCGCACGCGGACATTGCGCGAGATCTCGTCGGGCTGTTCAAGCTGCGCTTCGACCCCGCGGAGAGCCCGGGCGTCGGCGTGCGCACCGCGGAGCAGGTGCGCGGAATCGAAGCCGCGCTCGAAGCGGTCGAGAATCTCTCCGAGGATCGCGTGCTCCGCCAGTATCTCGCGCTCATCCAGGCCACGACCCGCACCAACTTCTGGCGGCGGGACGCCGAGGGCCGCCGCAAGCGGTTCGTGTCGTTCAAGTTCGATCCCTGGAAGGTGCCGGGATTGCCCGAGCCCAAGCCGAAGTTCGAGATCTTCGTCTATTCGACGCGTTTCGAGGGCGTGCACCTGCGCGGTGGCAGAGTCGCGCGCGGCGGCTTGCGCTGGTCCGACCGTCCGGAAGACTTCCGCACCGAGGTGCTGGGCCTGGTCAAGGCGCAGATGGTCAAGAACACGGTCATCGTTCCGGTCGGCTCGAAGGGCGGCTTCGTGCTCAAGCGTGCACCTTCGCCGTCCGATCGCGAGGCGTATCTCAAGGAGGGCGTGGCCTGCTATCAGGACTATCTGCGGGGGCTTCTCGATCTCACCGACAACCGCATGGGCGACGAGATTGTTCCGCCCCCGGACGTCAAGCGCCACGACACCGACGATCCGTATCTCGTCGTCGCCGCGGACAAGGGCACGGCGACGTTCTCCGACTACGCCAATGCCATCAGCAAGGAATACGGATTCTGGCTCGGCGACGCCTTCGCCTCGGGCGGATCGGCCGGCTACGACCACAAGGTGATGGGCATCACCGCGCGCGGCGCCTGGGAATCGGTCAAGCGGCATTTCCGCGAGATGGGCATCGACACGCAAACGACCGATTTCACCGTCGCCGGCATCGGCGACATGTCCGGCGACGTGTTCGGCAACGGCATGCTTCTGTCGCGTCACATCAGGCTCGTCGCTGCGTTCGATCACCGGCACATCTTTGTCGACCCCGACCCCGATCCGGAAAAGAGCTTTGCGGAGCGCGAGCGCATGTTCAAGCTCCCGCGTTCGTCGTGGGCCGATTACGACGCGAGGCTGATCTCGACCGGCGGCGGCGTGCACCCTCGCAGCGCGAAGTCGATTGCGATCACCCCGGAGGTCAAGCGGTCGCTCTCGATTACCGTCGACGCGATGACCCCCACGGAGCTCGTCAACGCGATCCTCAAGGCGCCGGTCGATCTCGTCTACAACGGCGGCATCGGCACCTATGTCAAGGCGACGGGTGAAACGCATGCGCAGGTCGGCGATCGCGCCAACGATGCGCTGCGGGTGAATGGACGCGAGCTGCGCTGCAAAGTCTTCGTCGAAGGCGGGAATCTCGGTTGCAGCCAGCTCGGGCGGGTCGAGTTCGCGCTGGCCGGAGGCCGCATCAACACCGACGCCATCGACAACTCGGCGGGCGTCGACACCTCCGACCACGAGGTCAACATCAAGATCCTGCTGGGGCTCCCGATCGCCGACGGCGAGCTGACCGAGAAGCAACGCAATGCGCTGCTTGCGGAGATGACCGACGACGTCGCGGCGCTGGTGCTTCGCGACAACAGGTTCCAGACGCAGTCGCTCTCGGTGAACGGACGGATCGCCCCGCAGCTGCTCGACGCGCACCAGCGCTTCATCGAATTCCTGGAGAAGACGGGTCGACTCAACCGCCCGCTGGAATTCCTCCCCGACGATGACGAGATTGCCGAGCGGCGGGCGAGAGGCGGGGGGCTCACCAGCCCCGAACGCGCGGTGCTCCTCGCGTACAGCAAGATCTGGCTCTACGACGAGCTGCTGGCATCGCCCTTGCCGGACGATCCGTGGGTCGCGACCGCACTTTCACGCTATTTCCCGAGGGCGGTGCGTGAGCGCTACGCCGCATACATGGCTCGCCACGCGCTGAAGCGGGACATCATTGCCACATACATCACCAACAGCATGGTGAACCGTGTCGGATGCGTCTTCGTGCATCGGCTGCTCGAAACAGCCGGTGCCAAGCCCGACGAGATAGTGCGCGCGTATCTGCTTACCCGCGAAGTCTTCGGCTTCGTCGATCTCTGGATGGCGATCGAAGCGTTGGACAACCGGGTCGACGATGCGGTGCAGTCGGCGATGCTCCTCGATACCGGCCGGCTGATCGAGCGCGGGACGACGTGGTTCCTGCGCTCGCGGCGGCTCACCGAAGACATGGCGGTCACGATCACGCATTTCGTGTCGCAGGTCGGGAGCCTCGCGTCGCGCCTGCCCAGGCTCCTGGACTCCGCGGAGCGCGCACGCGCCGATGCGGCCGCCGCCGCTTATGTGGCCAAGGGGGTACCCACAGAGCTTGCCACGCGCGTGGTCGCCTTCGGCACACTCTATGCGGCGCTCGACATCGTCGAGGTAGCCGGTGCGGCAAAGCGACCGGTGGAAACCGTCGCCGACCTCTATTTCGACCTCTCGACGCGACTGGGCGTACCGTGGCTGCGGGAGAAGATCGCGGAGCTTCCCGGCGACGCGCATTGGGAGACCCTCGCCAAGGGTGCGATGCAGGACGATCTGTCGAGTCTGCAACGGACGATCACCGCCGAGGTCCTCGCCGACGGGGCCGACGGCGCGACCTCCAGCAAGCTCGTCACGGCGTGGGAGGGTCGCAACCGGCGCAGCATCGATCGCGCGGCTGAATTGCTCGAGGAGTTGCGTGCCGCATCGACCGTCGACACGGCGATGCTGTCGGTCGCGCTGCGCGAGCTCCGGAATCTCGCGTAGCTACACGTGCGCCAGCGCCAGTGCGCCCACCGCGACCGACACCGCCGCGACGCCGTACGAGATGTACTGCAAACCCTTGTTGCGGGTGAGGATGGTGATCGCCGCCAGCGCAATCGCGATCTGGATCAGCGTCGTCGCTTGCGCCCAGCGGTGGTGGACGTGCATTGACGCTTCGCTTTTTTCCTCTGCCTCCTTGGACTGCTGCTCGAGTTTCCTCGCCTCGGGCATGATTTCATCCTTTTCCTTCTTGTAGCGGTCGACCTCCTTCTGGTATCTCGCCTGCAATTCGCCGGAGGTCAGCGTCGCGCCCAACTCGGCAAGATTCTGCTTGCTGCTCTTGGCCTGATAGAAATTCCACTGGTCCGAAGCTTCGGTCTTTCGGATCGCCGCCTCGTTCTTGAACAGCAGCGCATCGTTTTGCGTCGCACCGCCCATGTAACCGAAGAACGCGCCGATCGTCGCGAAGATCGCGGTCATCACCGCGATGCGGCCTGCGAACAGATCGCCGTGCTGTGCGCGATGCTCGACTTCATGCTCGTGCGGACCGTGTACGTGAAATTCTCCCTCGGACATGCGTATGCTCCCTTGAATGTGGTTGCGAGATTGCGGGCGGCCGCAAAGTCAACCGCGCGGCCGTTCGTAGGTGACGAAATGGTAGGTAAGCGCGCCCGGCGCGTCCAGCGCTCCGTGCTCCGTACGCGAAGTCTCGCGCCAGAGCGCGCGATCGAAGTCCGGAAAGCGTGCATCGCCCTGGAAATCGCCCACAATTTCGGTCAGGTACAGGAGCTCTGCGCGGGGAAGCGCTTCGCGGTAAAGCGCTTCCCCGCCGATGATGAATACCGGCTCGGGCCGAGTGGCGCGTTCGAGTGCTTCGTCGAGCGAGCGCGCGAATTCCACGCCGGGCACGGACCTCGGCGGCGTATGTGTGACCACCATGTTCTGTCGCGCGGGAAGCGGCTTGCCGATCGACTCCCAGGTTCGCCGGCCCATGACGACGCTGTGCCCGGTCGTCAAGTCGCGGAAGCGCTTCATGTCCTCGGGCAGCCGCCACGGCAGGTGGTTGTCGACGCCGATCACGCCGTTGCGCGCGACGGCGGCTATCAGTGCGATGCGCGGCAGCGCGAGACGCCCCGCCGACGCCCTTGGCGAGGCGGTGGAGGGTGGTGTATGGTGCACGCGTCGCAGCTCACGTCAGATATCGTTCGACCACGATTATAACGGTCGCCCACTCAACCCGCCGTGTACTATCCGCGCTCCTTTCTCAAGTTCATCCTGCTCGGGTTTCTTCTTGTCAGCCTGCCGTTGCTCTACGCGCTGGTCGAGTTGATCGTGAGCCTCGACCGGCTTGGAACGCAAAGTCAACAGGCGGTACTGCAGGCCGCGCAAGCCGGCCGCGCGAGCCGGCAGCTCTACGAGCAGGCCACCACGCTCGAGCGGGTCGTTCGCCAGCACCTGATTCTCGACGATCCGCAACTCGTCGAAGACTACGCGCGTCTGCGCCAGGATTTCGGACAGACCTCGCAGCAGCTGCAGCAACTCCCGCTCGACCGGGCGCAGCTTGCACAACTCGAAAAGCTGGCCGACACCGAGAGTCGGCTTTACCTGCTGCTCAAGGCGCCGCAGCGCACGCCGGCGGCGAGCACGGCGCTGGCTCAAGGCTACGCGCAACTCTCCGAGGGTGCGCAGGCGATGCTCGCCGCCAGCAACCGTCTGACCGAGCGCGAGATCGAACGGCTGCAGCAGATGGCGGCCGAGGGGCGGAAGACGTGGGCCTACCTCGCGCTCGCCGCCGGCGCGATCGCGCTCGCGCTGGCGATCCTGTTCGCGGTCCTGATCGCTCGGCCGATCCGCCAGCTCGATATGGCGATCCGGCAGATGGGCACCGCCGATTTCACCCACGCCATCGAGGTCAACGGGCCACAGGACATGCGCTACCTCGGCCAGCGGCTCGATTGGCTGCGCACGCGGTTGCACGAGCTCGAGGCACAGCAGACGCGCTTCCTGCGTCACGTCTCCCACGAGCTCAAGACCCCGCTCACCGCGGTGCGCGAAGGCGCCGAGCTGCTGCGTGATCGCGTCGGAGGAGAGCTCTCGCCGCAGCAGCAGGAGATCGTCCGCATCGTCCGCGAGAACACGCTGCAGCTCCAGAAATTGATCGAGGACCTGTTGAACTACCATCAGACCCGCAGCATCGAGCCGCAGACTCTTGGCCCGGTGCCGCTGGCCGACGTCATCCGACGCGTCGTGAGGGAGCACAAGCTCGCCGCCTTCGCGCGGATGGTTACCTTCGAAGCGAACGTCAAGCCTGCGGTCATCGTAGGCGACGCCGAGAAGATCCGTGCCATTGTCGACAACCTGATTTCGAACGCGATCAAGTACTCGCCACGCTCGGGTCTCGTCGCGATCGAGGTCTTCACCGAAGGCAGCGAAGCGGTGCTCGACGTCGTCGATCAGGGCCCAGGCGTCGACGTGGAAGACCGGCCGCGGATCTTCGATTCGTTCTATCAGGGGAAGTCTGCGCCCGAAGGGCGGATAAAAGGCTCCGGACTCGGCCTCGCGATCGCGCGCGAATACGCGCTGGCGCACGGCGGGCGGATCGATTTGCTCGACCGCGTCGACGGCCGGCGCGGCGCGCGTTTTCGCGTGCGGCTGCCGCTCGCCGTCACGGATCGTCCGGGCTCGGCGTCGACTGCGGCGCGTGCAACGCTGCAGGAGGAAGGTTGACGGGCAAGCACCTCATCGCCGTCTGCCTCGCAATGGCTGCCATGGGCGGCTGCGCCGCGGCGCCCCCGGCGCCCGTGGCTGCTGCACCTGCGCAGGCAGCCGCGCAGAAGCCCGAGTCACTGCCTGTGACGCCCGTGCCGGTGCCCGAAGTCGTGATCGTGCAATCACCCCCTCAGGTCCCCGCGCCCTCGCCGGCGCAACCGTCGGTGGCGCTGCCGCAAGTCAACGAGGACGAACAGCAAGCGCTCGCGCTGCTCGCGGACCTGCAGCGCTACGCAGTGGATCCGGGAGAGGATCTCAAGCGCGAGATGGTCGCCGCGCATGGCGCGCTTGCGCGAACGCGGAGTGACGCGAACCGCATTCGCGTCGCGATGCTGCTCACACTGCCCTTGGCCGGGCCGCCGGACGACGCCCGCGCGCTCTCGCTCCTCGAGCCGGTCGTCGCAAAAAGCGGCAACAGCTCGCCGCTCAAGCAGATCGCCTCGGTGCTCTATGCACAGATCGTCGAACGGTCGCGCAGCGTACGCGAGGAACAACGCCGCACAGCCGCGGCGCAGGAGAAACTCGACGCGCTGCGCGCGGTCGAACGAAGCTTGTTGCTCGAACGCAGCCGCAATGCGGGCGGGGGCAGCGCCGGCGGCGGCGGGGGCACCGGACGATGAGCTTGCCGATGACGCACTCCGCCGACATCCTCCTCGTCGACGACGATCCCGATCTGCTGAAGCTGATCAGCCTGCGGCTCACTTCGGCGGGCTACCGGGTACGCACCGCGGACAGCGGCGAGACCGCGCTCGCCTCGCTCGCGGTGGCGAGGCCCGCGGCGGTAATCACCGACATGCGCATGCCCGGCATCGACGGCCTGCAGCTTTTCGACGCGATCCATCGCCAGCATCCCGCGCTGCCGGTCATTATCCTGACCGCCCACGGGACGATTCCCGACGCCGTGAGCGCCACGCAGCGCGGCGTTTTCGGTTTCCTGACCAAGCCTTTCGACAGCCAGGAGCTGCTGCAGAAAGTTGCTGCCGCAGTGCGCCTCGCCGGAGACGTGCCCGAGGCCAAGCAGCAATCCAGCGGCGAATGGCGCGCGGGAATCATCACCCGCAGCCCACGCATGGAAGATCTGCTGCGCCAGGCACGGCTGGTCGCCGATTCCGATGCGAGCGTCCTGATCTTCGGTGAATCTGGCACCGGGAAGGAACTGCTGGCGCAAGCGATCCACCGGGCAAGCCGGCGCGCGACTCGGCCGTTTATCGCGGTCAACTGCGGCGCGATTCCCGAGCCGCTGCTCGAATCCGAGCTATTCGGGCATGCCCGTGGCGCATTCAGCGGTGCGGTCCAGGCGCACAAGGGGCTTTTCCTCGCTGCCGACGGCGGAACGATTTTCTTGGACGAAATCGGCGACATGCCGCTTGCGTTACAGGTGAAGCTCTTGCGGGTGCTGCAGGAAGACGAAGTGCGTCCTGTCGGGGCCACGCAATCGGTGCCGGTTGACGTGCGGGTGATCTCGGCCACGCACCGCGACCTCGACGCGCAGCGTACGGCCGGCCAGTTTCGCGAGGACCTCTATTACCGCCTGAACGTAGTGTCGCTCAAGCTGCCGTCGCTTAGCGAACGGCGCGAAGACATTCCGCTGCTGGCCACGCACTTCCTGCGCAAGCTTGCCGAGCGTTACAAGAAACCGGTACCTTCGCTCGCGCCCGACGCCATGGCGCTTCTGATCGCGGCGCCCTGGCCCGGCAACGTCCGGCAACTCCTGAATCTCCTCGAACAGGCACTCGCCCTGACGACCACCAGCGTGATCCCGGCCACGCTTGTCCAGGGCGCCTTGCGCGAGGACGCGGGCGTCCTTGCCCCCTTCGAGGAGGCGCGCAAGCAATTCGAACGCGATTACCTCGTCCGCCTGCTGAAAATCACCGGCGGCAACGTGACTCAGGCCGCGACCTTGGCCAAGCGCAACCGCACGGAGTTCTACAAGCTGCTGCAGCGTCACCGGCTCGAGCCGGCGATGTTCAAGGACGCGAAGCTCTGACGGGTCGCGCACGCGCCCCCCACCTTTGCGAGCCGACTTTTCGAGCGTTTTGCGCGACGTTCGGAACCGATGTTGCATTTGCGTCACAACTGTCTCCATACGGCGACAAAGTTAAGCCGCTCAAATCAAGGTGTTGAAGTTGTGCGGCACTCCCTCGTCGTGAAAATGAGACAGTCTACCGACCGGAAGGGCAGCTGCTGCCCCAGTCCGACACCTCCTTCGCCTTAAGCAAGATGTAAGGCTTTGATTACGCTAAGCGACTATGCGAAGGCATGACAATTGCATGGCCAACATCGCAAAGGGGCATGGGCGGTAAACGAAGCAGAGCGAAGGCTTGCACCATGGACAGGTATACACCGGAATTCACGGCTTTCTGGCTGGGCGACCCCGAGCCGTCGAGCGAGCGCCACGGCGCCGAAGGCAGTTCGGGCCATCAAGGCCTGTCGCCTTCGCAACAAGTTGCACTGGAGGAGCTCGCCGAGCGCGTGAACGCGGCTCGGAGCGTGGTCTAGGTCCGGGGCGCGCATACGCGCGTCGTTGAATCGGCCCCAGGTGGCCGCGGGACGAAAGGAACGCAACGCCTGACCCCCCGGGAGCCGGGTTACGCCCCCACGATTTCGAATCCCCCTTGCCCGCTTATTTCCTCCCAGCGGGCTTTTTTTCGTCTATACCGCGACGGTCGCCCTGATCGCAGGATGGTATCGATAATCCGCGATCTCGAAATCATCGTACCGATAGTCGTAGAGCGATGGTGGCCGCCGACCGATGACGAGCTTCGGTAGCGGATACGGTTGCCTCGCAAGCTGCGTTTCGACCTGCTCCAGGTGGTTGAGATACAGGTGGCAGTCGCCGCCGACCCAGATGAAGTCGCCGACGTCGAGGTCCGTCTGCTGCGCCACCAGGTGCGTCAACAGCGCGTATGAGGCGATGTTGAACGGTACCCCGAGAAAGATATCGGCACTGCGCTGGTAGAGCTGGCAGGAGAGCTTTCCGTCGGCGACGTAGAACTGGAAGAAGGCGTGGCAGGGCGGGAGCTTCATGCGCGGGATGTCGCCGACGTTCCATGCCGAGACGATCAGTCGGCGTGAGTCCGGGTTCTTGCGGATCTGCGCGAGCACCTCCGAGAGCTGATCGATGTGCCGCCCATCCGGCGCGGGCCACGATCGCCACTGGTAACCGTAGATCGGTCCAAGGTCCCCGTTCGCGTCTGCCCACTCGTCCCAGATCGTCACGCCGTTGTCGCGCAAATAGCGCACGTTGGTGTCGCCGGCGAGAAACCAGAGCAGCTCATGGATGATCGACCGGGTATGGACCTTCTTGGTCGTCAGCAACGGGAATCCCGCGGCCAGGTCGAAGCGCATCTGATAGCCGAACACCGATAGCGTCCCGGTGCCCGTGCGATCGTTCTTGCGCTGGCCGTGGTCGCGCACGTGGCGCATGAAGTCGAGGTACTGGCGCATCGGAGGACGAGACGGACGAGTATCGGATCATTCTAGCTCAAGCCGGCGACTCTGACGTTTCCCGGCCCGGACTTTTCGGACGACTTGACACGTCGTCGCACCCGGGTATAGTAACATGACTATCTGACTAGTCGAATAGTTATGAATCGGGCTAAAGCCGCATGAAACGCACACGCAGCAGCGCAATTCCGGCAGCATGGCGGCGGGTCGCGCGCATCTTCGTCGCGCTGGGTGATCCTCACCGGCAGCGCATCCTGCTGATGTTCGGCCGCGGCGGGCGCCTGAACGTCGGCGAGATCGTTGCCGCGTCGACCCTTTCTCGGACGGCGATCTCCCACCACCTCAGGGTCCTGCGCGACGCAGGCGTGCTCAAGTCGGAGAAAGCGGGCAGGGAAGTCTATTTCTGGCCCGATGTCGCCGTGGTGCAGTCCGCGCTGACGGCCGTGCAGGAGTATCTTGCCGAGCATCACTAAGACTTGGTCCGCGCGAGCGCCCCGACAAACGGATCCGACCTCCCCGATCACGGAGCCACGATGGCCGAACACAGCCAGTTTCAACTCCTGCGCGAGCGCCGCTTCGCGCCGTTCTTCTGGACGCAGTTCCTCGGCGCCGGCAACGACAATATCTACAAGAACGCGCTGGTGATCTTCGTCGCGTTCCAGGCGGCCACACTCACCGCGCTCTCGGCCAACGACCTCGTCAATATCGCCGCCGCGGTGTTCATCGCGCCGTTCGTGCTCTTTTCCGCGACCTCGGGTCAGCTCGCCGACAAGTTCGAGAAGTCGCAGCTCATCCGGCTGATCAAGCTCTTCGAGATTTCGATCATGGTGCTGGGCGCCATCGGCTTCTATCGCCGCAACCTCGTCCTGCTCTTTTCCGCGCTCGCCCTGATGGGCGTGCACTCGACGCTGTTCGGGCCGGTGAAGTATGCGATTCTGCCGCAGCACCTGAGGAGCGACGAGCTGATCGGTGGCAACGGGCTGGTCGAGATGGGGACCTTCGTGGCGATTCTGCTCGGCGAGGTCGTCGGCGGTCTGGTGATCGCGATCAAGCCCGACGGGCCGATCCTCGCCGGCGCGACCGCGATCGCGGTCGCGGTCGCAGGTTATCTGGTGAGCCGCGGCATTCCGACGACGCCGGCGGTTGCACCCGACCTGAAAATCAACTGGAACCCCTTCACCGAGACCGGCCGCAACCTGCGCCTCGCGTACGGCAACCGCGTGGTGTGGTTGTCGATGCTGGGGATTTCCTGGTTCTGGTTCTACGGCGCGACCTATCTGACCCAGTTCGCCACCTTTACCAAGGATGTCCTCGGCGGCGACGAGCACGTCGCGACGCTGCTTCTGGCGATCTTCTCGGTGGGCATCGGTGTCGGGTCGCTGTTGTGCGAGCGCCTGTCCGGACACAAGGTCGAGATCGGGCTGGTGCCCTTCGGCTCGATCGGACTGTCGGTGTTCGCCGTCGATCTGTACTTCGCCAGCCGCGGGTTGCAGCCGGGCGGACTTGCCGGCGTCGAGCACTTCGTCTCGGTGCGAGCCCACTGGCGCATCGTCGCGGACCTGGTGCTGCTCGGGATGTTCGGCGGCTTTTACATTGTTCCGTTGTACGCGCTGATCCAGGAACGCTCCGACCCGGCCTACCGGTCGCGCATCATCGCCGCGAACAACATTCTGAACGCGCTGTTCATGGTCGCGTCGGCGGGCATTGCACTGGGGTTGCTCAAGGCGGGGCTGTCGATCCCAGCGCTTTTCCTCGCCACCGGGTTGATGAACGCCGTCGTCGCTCTCTACATCTACCTGCTCGTCCCCGAGTTCCTGATGCGGTTCCTGGCATGGCTGCTGATCCACAGCGTCTACCGCGTCGACAAGCAAGGCCTCGAACAGGTCCCGGCGGAGGGTGCCTGCGTGATCGTCTGCAACCACGTGAGCTTCGTCGACGCCATCGTGATTGCCGCGTGCGTGCGCAGGCCGGTTCGGTTCGTGATGGACCACCGCATTTTCGCGATTCCCGTGCTCAATTTCGTGTTTCGTACCATGCGCGTGATTCCGATCGCGTCGGCGAAGGAGGATCCAACGCTCAAGGAGCGCGCCTTCGAGGCGGCGGCGAATGCGCTCAACGCCGGTGAAATCGTCGGCATTTTTCCGGAGGGAAAGATTACGGACACCGGCGAGCTCAATCCTTTCCGTCCGGGACTGCAGCGCATTCTCGAGCACGCGCCGGTCCCGGTCGTGCCGATGGCGCTGCGCGGCTTGTGGGGCAGCTTCTTCAGCCGCTCGTATCAGGGCAAGGCGATGCGGCGACGAGTCCGGGGTCTTTTCTCGAAGATCGCCGTGGTGGCGGGGCCACCGCTCGCACCCGAACGGGCGACGCCGGAAGCGCTGCAGGCCACGGTCCTCGCCCTACGCGGCGACTGGCGCTAGCGCCAAGGAGAACCTCGTGACGCCATGGATCGGTGTTCTGCTCGGCGCGCTCATCGGCGCCTCGGTGGATGGCTTCAGGGGTCTCGTAGTCGGTGCGGCCGTCGGTCTCATGGTCGGGCTTGTCATGCGCAAGCCACCGGGCACGGCCGCGGGGCGGCGCGACGCGGCTGTGAGCGGGCTCCCCGGGTCCGCCGCAGCGAGCGAGCAGGCCAACGCGAACCGGATCGTCATGCTCGAACAGCGCGTGGCCGCGCTCGAGGCCGCGCTCGCGCGCTCCGGAGTCGCGATGCCCGCGGCGACTCCCGGCGCAACTCCGCCGCCGACGCCCGAAGCCGCCGAGCCCGAACGCGAGGTCGTCGTGCCGCCGCCTGCCGCGATGCCGCCTGCCGCGATGCCGCCCGCCGAAGCGCCACCCGTCCCGACGCCAGCGCTGCAGGGCTCCGTGCGCAAGGGTGGCCCCGGCGATCCCGGTTCCACCGCCGCGACGCCGGCGCCGCGCCGCGCGGCAGCGTCGGCGGCGAGCCGTAGCTCAGCATCGACCGCGCCAGCGACGGCGTCGCTATGGACCTGGTTTACCAACGGCAACACGATGGCTCGCATCGGTATCGTCGTGCTGTTTTTCGGGATCGCGTTCCTGCTCTCGTACCTCGCCGAGCATGTGACGATACCGATCGAGCTGCAGTTTGCCGGCGTGGCCCTGGCGGGAGGCGCGCTCATCGCTGCCGGCGCGTGGCTCGCCAACGCGCGACGCGGTTACGCGCTGGCGCTGGTCGGCGGCGGCCTCGGCGTCCTGTACCTCACCACCTTTGCGGCGTTGCAGCTCGTGCCGCTGCTCTCGCCGGCAAGCGCATTCGCGCTGCTCGCCGCGATCGCGGCGCTGGCGATCATCCTGTCGCTGGCGTTCGACGCGCAGGCGCTCGCGGCGCTGGCGACCTTGGGCGGTTTGCTCGCCCCGGTGCTCGTCGAAACGGTCAGCGAGCCGCTGCCGCTGTTCGGCTACGTGGCGATCGTGAATGCCGTGATCCTCGGCGTCGCCTGGTTTCGCGCCTGGCGCGCGCTCGATCTCGTCGGCTTCGCAGGCACCTTCGTGCTCGGACTGTGGTGGGGCCACGAGTATTACGAGCCGACCTATTTCGGGGTCATCGAGCCGTTCCTGGCGGGATTTTTCATAGCGTACGTCGCGGTGCCGATCGTGCATGCCTTGCGTGGAGCCGGTGAGCGCCGCGTCGACGCCGTCCTGATCTTCGGCGTCCCGATGGTCGGGCTCGCGCTTCAGGCGCTGCTGGTAACGGACACGCGTTACGGATTGGCGTGGACGGCGGCGATCATCGCGGTGATGTACGGGCTCCTCTCGCTCGCTCTGCGGCGGACCAACAGCGCCACGTCGGGGACGCTGGCGGCGGCTTTTGGCGCCCTCGCGGTCATCTTCGCAACGCTCACCGTACCGCTTGCCGTCGATGCGCGCTGGACCAGCTCGGTATGGGCGATCGAAGCCGCCGGCGTGTACTGGATCGGTTGCCGCGAGGATCGCCGGTTCGCGCGCGGCTTCGCGCTCCTGCTTCAACTTGCGACCGGCATCGCGCTCGTGCTCGGGGGCCTCGATGAAGCCACCCGATTCGCGTTCGTCAACCGTCGCTTCCTCGGGTTTGCAGCGATTGCGCTGTCGGCTTTCGCGAGCGCGCGCTTCGGCGATCGGCGCGGCGAGGCGTTGCCCGCGACCGAGCGTTCACTGCTGCCCCTGGTGTTCGGCTGGGCATGTGTCTGGTGGCTGGGCGGAGGACTGGTCGAAATCGACGATCACGTCGCAACCCGCGCCGCGCCTCACGCGATGCTCGGATGGGTCGTCGGCAGCGTTGCAGTCGCGGCACTGCTCGCGCGTCCCCTGCAATGGCCTCGCCTCGAGAGCATGTCCCTGGTACTCCTGCCGGCGCTCGCGCTCTCGATCGCCCACGATCTCACGCACGGGCGAACCAGCGTGACCGACTATGGCTGGGCCATCTATCCGGCGGCGTGGGCGCTGCATTTTGCCGTCCTTTACCGCAGCGAAACGCGCGCGGCGGCAAGCCCGAAACAGAACGCGGGTATCACCAGCGCGTGGCTCGCGCTCGCGCATGCGGCTGGCGCGCTGTTGCTCATTGGCCAGATCGCCTGGGAAGCCGGCGAGTGGACCGCGCGCGCGACGCCGCGGGGCACGGTATGGGCCGCGTGCGCGCATTTGGCACCGCTCGCCGCCTACCTCCTTGCGATGGCACGGGCCGGACGCGACGCAACGTGGCCGCTGCGAAGCTTCGGGAATGCCTACGCGGTCACGGCGGGGACGATCGTCGCGGTCGCGCTGGGTCTCGGCTTCGTCGCGCTGGCTCTCCTCAATCCCGGCGATCCGGCGCCGCTGCCTTACCTGCCGGTCGTCAACCCACTGGAAGTCTCCCTCGCACTCGCGCTGGGGGCGCTGTTCTTCTGGGCCCGACGCGACGCTAACGCGGCCCCGCAGGTGCTCTATCGAGGACTCGGCGTCGGCGCTTTCATTGTGCTCAACGGCATCGTCGCGCGGACGGTGCATCACTGGCTCGGTGTGCCGTGGC
Organism: Betaproteobacteria bacterium; assembly: GCA_005888865.1. Classification (GTDB taxonomy): domain Bacteria; phylum Pseudomonadota; class Gammaproteobacteria; order Burkholderiales; family Casimicrobiaceae; genus PALSA-1003. The sequence continues at coordinate 40,420 of VBCL01000054.1, forward strand.
AATTGTCGGCACTGGTTGCATCACGGCCGCTGCAGGCCGCGCTCACGCTCACCTGGACCGTCGCCGCGCTGGCGGCGATGGTGGTCGCGACCCGAGGTCAGCTTCGCGTGCTCTGGCTCACCGGCGCCGGCCTGCTGGCAGCGGTCGTCGTCAAGCTCTTCGCGATCGATCTCGCCGCGCTGTCAGGATTGACGCGGGTGGTCGCCTTCCTTGGTGTCGGCGCGCTGCTGCTGGTGATCGGGTACGTCGCGCCGCTGCCACCGGCGACGAAGAACAGCGCAGACGCCTAGCGCGCCATCGATCGCCCGAAGCTCCGCCGCGTCGTGACCCTTCAGTCGAGCGCCGCGACCAACGCGGGCAGCACGGCGCCCGCCGCGCCGCGTAATACATGGTCCGCTGCTGCGGAGAGCGCGGTCGTGTTGGGATTGATCTCGACCACGATGGCGCCCGAACGTTGCGCGTGAGCGGGGAGCGCTGCCGCGGGATAAACCTCCGCGGACGTGCCGACAACCAGCAGGACATCGCATCGCCGGACGGCATCCTCGGCCGCGGCCACCGCGTGCTCGGGCAGCATTTCCTCGAACCACACCACATCGGGCCGCAACGGTGCGCCGCAATGCGCGCAGCGTGGCACCTCCCCGGCAGGCGCCTCCCATCGTTCGACGAGCGTGTCTTCGCGCGAACATTTCACGCGCCCGATGTTGCCGTGGAGCTCGACCAGCTTGCGGCCGCCGGCGCGCTGGTGCAGCCCGTCGACGTTCTGCGTGATCAGCATGAAATCGGAGGCGCGTCGTTCCAATTCCGCCAGCGCGAAGTGGCCCGCGTTGGGCTGCGCTGCCGCGACGCGCTCGCGGCGCCAGGCGTACCAGTCCCAGACCAGCTTCGGGTTGCGCGCGAATGCGGACGGCGTGGCCAGCTCGCGCGGATCGAAGCGCGCCCAGAGTCCGGTCTGCGCGTCGCGGAACGTCGCCAGTCCGGATTCGGCGGAGATGCCCGCACCGGTCAGCGCCGCGATAAAGCGCGCGTTGCGAAGTGCAATGATGAGCTCGGTATCGATCACGTCGAGAGGAGCATCGGCATCCGAATTTTGGCGCGCTGTCACCAGTGTCGATGCGGAGGAAGCACGTTCCGCGCGTGATAAACTCGGTCGACATTCATCGTCGCACGCCTCGCCATGTCCGGCAATACGCTCGGCACCTTGTTCTGCGTCACCTCGTTCGGCGAATCG
>VBCL01000054.1:41714-50133 GCA_005888865.1 Betaproteobacteria bacterium
ACCGCAGGAAGCCGGGAACGTCGCGGCATGTCACGCAACGGCACGAGTCGGACACGGTCGAGATCCTGTCCGGCGTGTTCGAGGGGCGCACCACCGGAACGCCGATCGCGCTGCTGATCCGCAACGAGGACGCGCGAAGCCGGGACTATTCGAACATCGCCGACAGCTTTCGGCCCGGCCACGCCGACTACACCTACTGGCAGAAATACGGCATCCGCGACTATCGCGGCGGCGGCCGCCAGTCGGCACGCGAGACGGCGGTGCGCGTGGCCGCCGGTGCCATCGCGCGCAAATGGCTGCAGGAGCGCTACCGCATCACGATCCGCGGCTATCTGGCGCAGCTCGGTCCGAAATCGGTTCCGTTCCAGAGCTGGGAACACGTCGCCGCGAATCCGTTCTTCGCCGCCAACGCGGCGATCGTGCCGGAGCTCGAAGCGTTCATGGATGGGCTGCGCAAGTCGGGCGATTCGTGTGGCGCGCGAATCACCGTCATCGCCGACGGCGTGCCCGTCGGGTGGGGCGAGCCGGTTTACGGCAAGCTCGACGCCGACATCGCAGCAGCGATGATGAGCATCAACGCCGTCAAGGGCGTGGAGATCGGCGCCGGGTTTTCGAGCGTCACGCAGAAGGGAACCGAGCATTCGGACGAGATGACGCCGAAGGGTTTCGTCTCGAATAACGCAGGCGGCATTCTTGGCGGCATCTCGACGGGGCAGGACATCGTCGTGTCGATCGCGGTCAAGCCGACCTCGTCGATCCGCCTCGACCGGCGCTCGATCGACAAGTCCGGCGATCCGGTCATCGTCAACACCCACGGCCGCCACGACCCCTGCGTAGGCATCCGCGCCACGCCGATCACCGAGGCGATGCTCGCGCTCGTGCTCATGGACCATGCACTGCGGCATCGCGCCCAGAATGCGGACGTTGTGTGCACAACGCCGAAGATCGCGGCGCAGGCGCCGAGCGACGTCATCGGCGCGCTGCGCGCCGCGGACGCCGTCGACAATCCGGATCCGGACGAGGCTTAGCCTGCGCTTAAGCGAGCGCAGTGGCGCGCACTGTCAATCCGACTTCGTTCGCGTCACCCGTGCGCCGGCCGCGCCGCGTGCGAAACGCAGGGCGACCTCGTCGCCGGACGCGACCTGGGACGTGTCCTGGACGATCACGCCCGACTCGGTCGTGACGATGCTGTAGCCCCGATCGAGGACACCCTGCGGGCTCAAATGCTTCAAGCCTCGGGCGAGACCGCCGAGCCGGTGGCCGAGCGCTGCGACGCGATCCGTGCCGCAGCGTTGCCAGCGCTCGCGCGTGCGATCGAGCACGGTGCGCTGTGGCGGCGGACTCCGGCCCAGGCGCATCAGGCGTTGCCCGGACTGCGCTATCTCGCGCCGGCGCAATGCCTGGGCTGCGCCCGCAGCGCGTGCCAGGCGTAACGCCAGTCGGCGCAGGCGCTCACCCTGAGCTTCGATCCGTGCCGCCGGATGGATCAGGCGACGTGCGGCGCCGTCGAGGCGTTGCATGTGGTTTTCGAGCAGGCGTTGCGCGACGCGCCGCGAACGCGCGTCCAGCGACGCGATTCTCGACAAAAGCGCCCTGCAGTCCGGCGCGACGAGCGCCGCGGCGGCGGTCGGCGTGGGGGCTCGCTCGTCGGCGACGAAATCGCAGATCGTGAAATCGGTCTCGTGTCCCACGCCGCTCACGATGGGAATCCGCGAGTCGAAGATCGCTTGCGCCACGCGTTCCTCGTTGAACGCCCAGAGGTCCTCGATCGAGCCACCTCCGCGGCAGACGATCAGCGCATCAACCTTCGCGTGCGCGTTGGCCGTGCCGATCGCGGACGCAATCTCCGCGGCAGCGCCGGCACCCTGGACCGACGCCGGATAGACAATGACCTGCAGCGTGGGCATCCTGCGCCCCAATGTCGTCAGGACGTCGGCGAGCGCGGCCGCGCGCAGAGAGGTCACGATGCCGACCGCGCGTGGGAACGTCGGCAGCGGACGCTTGCGCGCCGCGGCGAACCAGCCGGCGGCGTCGAGCCGTGCCTTGAGCCTTGCAAACCGCTCGTAGAGCGCGCCGAGGCCGGAAAGGCGCACGGTCTCGACGCTGAGCTGGAACTCGCCGCGCGCTTCGTAGATCGTGGGCACCGCACGAACCTCGACCTGCTGGCCGTCTGCCAGCGCGAAATCCAGGAGCTGGGCTCTCATGCGAAAGAGGACACAGCGAACCTGGGCCCGATCGTCCTTGAGCACGAAGTACGTGTGCCCCGAGGCAGCGCGGGTGCAATTCGAGACTTCGCCGCTGATCCAGGCCAATCCCAGGTGACGCTCGATCAACAGGCGGGCGGAGCTCACCAGCAGCGAAACGGGAATTACCGGCGCGGCACCCCAGTCGTTCATACTCCGACCCAGTGTCCACGGGTTCGACAACGCGCCCGCAACCGCGCGTCTGTCCAGGACAAGCGGCCGCGGGCATCCTGCCGAAATCCTATTGTCATAACGCCGTCGAGCTTCAAACTATTAGGGATGGAGGACTGCGAAGCGCATCGTCAACTTTATGAAAAATATGACAATAGGAGCGGTGCAGATTTGAGCATGTCAGAGAAACTCCTACGGGGATTGCTACTTAGCATGCCGAATGTACAAGATATGCACACTATTATCCACAGATTATGTGGACAACACTGTTCGGCCGGTTCCAGGCACCGCCTGCAAAGCCTTGCTGGACGCGGCCTCCGGGGCATACGCATCGGCGCACTGGGGCCAGAGCCGGTGACGCGCCGAACCCCTCCAGTTAGAATGGACAGCCGACACAATTTGTTCATGAACAAAACGCGATGAGTGCTGCACCGCCGCAAACCGCGGACGGCGCCCCGACCTCGAACTTCCTCCGGCAAATCATCGCGGAGGATTTGCGTGCGAACAGGTACGGCGGGCGGGTAGTTACGCGGTTCCCGCCCGAGCCCAACGGCTATCTGCACATCGGGCACGCCAAGTCGATCTGCCTCAACTTCGGTCTCGCCGCCGAGAACGGGGGTGTGTGCCATCTGCGCTTCGACGACACCAATCCGATCAAGGAAGACGTCGAATACGAAGACTCGATCAAGGAGGCGGTCCGCTGGCTCGGGTACGACTGGGGCGCCCACCTCTATCACGCGTCCGATTACTTCGACCGGCTCTACGAATTCGCGAGGCATTTCATCAAGGCGGGGCTCGCCTACGTCGACAGTTCGACCCCCGAGGAAATGCGGCTGTTGCGCGGCACATTGACCGACGCTGGGAGCCCGAGCCCGTATCGCAGCCGGCCGGTCGAGGAGAATCTCGATCTGTTCCGACGGATGAAGGAGGGCGAATTCCCCGACGGCGCTCACGTGCTTCGCCTGAAGATCGACCTCGCGAGCCCGAACATGAACCTGCGCGACCCTGCGATCTATCGCATCCGGCACACGACGCATCACCGCACGGGCGACAGGTGGTGCGTGTATCCGCTCTACGACTACACGCACTGCATCTCCGACGCGCTGGAACGCATCACGCACTCGATCTGCACGCTGGAGTTTCAGGATCACCGTCCGCTCTACGACTGGATCATCGAGCAGCTGGCGCAAGGGGGCCTGCTGCAACGTCCGCTGCCGCACCAGCATGAGTTCGCGCGGCTCAACCTGACCTACACGGTGATGAGCAAGCGGAAGTTGATCGAGCTCGTCGCGGGCGGCTACGTCGATGGCTGGGACGATCCGCGCATGCCCACCCTCGTCGGCCTGCGCCGGCGCGGCTACACCCCGGAAGCGATCCGCCTGTTTGCCGAGCGCATCGGCGTGTCCAAGGCGCATCAGTGGATCGACATCGGTGTGCTGGAAGACTGCCTGCGCGAGGACCTCAACGAGCGGGCGGAGCGGCGTGTCGCCGTGCTCGATCCGCTCAAGCTCGTCATCGATAACTATCCCGAGGGGCAGGAGGAGGAGTGCTTCGCCCCGAATCACCCGCAGAAGCCGGACGCCGGGCGGCGCACGCTCATCCTTTCACGCGAGCTCTGGATCGAGCGCGACGACTATCAGGAGAACCCTCCCAAGGGCTACTTCCGGCTCTCGCCGGGCGCGGAGGTGCGCCTGCGCTACGGCTACATCGTCAAATGCACCGGCACGGAGCGCGATGCGCAAGGCAATATCGGCGCCGTCCACTGTACCTACGATCCGGCAACCCGCAGCGGGACCCCCGGTGCCGAGACGCGCAAGGTCAAGGGCAACATCCACTGGCTGTCGGTGAACCATGCGCGAACCGCGGAGGTCCGTCTCTACGACCGCCTGTTCAGCGTTCCGGAGCCGGGCCGCTCGGCGGCGGCGCTGGAAACGTCCGCCGGTACGGCTACTCGGCCCGCGAGCGCCGACCTCGAGGACGACGTGCCTTTCGACGAGCCGACCGAACGCAATTACCTCGACGATCTCAATCCCCGGGGGAGGCAGGTTGTGACCGCGTACGTCGAGCCCGCCGTTGCGCTCGCCAAGCGCGAGGATCGCTACCAGTTCGAGCGCCACGGCTACTTCATCGCCGATGCCAAGGATCACGACGCAAATCAACCGGTCTTCAACCGCGCCGTCACGCTGCGCGACCCCTGGGCCAAGGCGTCGCCCGCGAAGCGCTAGAAATCGTTCGGAGCCCTCCGACCCGCGAGTACTGTCGCGGTCGCGGCGCAAGCGTTAAGATCGCCCGCAACAAAAACCCGCCGGTCCGGAGGACTCATGAAGCGCATCGTGCTGTTCCTGATCACCAACGTCGCCGTGATGCTCGTCCTGACGATCGTCGTCCGCCTGCTCGGCCTCGATCAAGCGCTCGCTGCGAACGGTCTCAACGCCGGAGGTCTGCTGGTGTTCTCGGCCGTTTTCGGCTTCGGCGGTGCGTTCATCTCGCTGCTGCTCTCCAAGACCATGGCCAAGTGGTCGACCGGGGCGCAGGTCATCGGGGAACCTCGCAACGAGAACGAGACGTGGCTGCTCGCGACGGTCAAGAAACTCGCCGACAAGGCGGGGATCACGATGCCGGAGGTCGCGATGTACGAAGGGGAACCGAACGCGTTCGCGACCGGGGCGTTTCGCAACTCGGCGCTGGTTGCAGTGTCGACCGGGTTGCTGAACGCGATGTCGCGCGACGAGATCGAGGCAGTGCTGGGGCACGAGGTCGCGCACGTGGCCAACGGCGACATGGTGACGCTCACCCTGATCCAGGGCGTGGTCAATACCTTCGTCGTGTTCCTGTCGCGCGTCGTCGCGTTCTTCGTCGACAAGATCGTGTTTCGTACCGAGCGCGGTACGGGCCCAGGCTACTTCATCACGGTGATCGTGTTGCAGATTGTCTTTGGCGTGCTGGCCTCGATCATCGTCGCCTGGTTCTCGCGCCGACGCGAGTTTCGCGCCGATGCGGGCAGCGCGACCTATCTCGGCACGCCGCAGCCGATGATGCACGCGCTGGCGCGGCTGGGTGGCCTGCCGCCCGGCGAGCTGCCCAAGTCGCTCGCCGGCTTCGGCATCACCGACCGATCGGGTTTCATGGCGCTGTTCGCCACCCATCCACCGATCGAGGAGCGGATCCGCGCGCTGCAGGCGCAGCGGTAGGCGCTCCGCCGATCCTTCGCTACATCGGAGGTACCAAACCGTTCTTGCCGACCGCGACGCGGGCGGCGGTCAGCGTGCCGTCGGGCTGCTTGGCGGCGGTGACGAGGATGTGCGCGCCGGGTACGAGCATGGCCTTGTCGCCAGGCTCGAAGGTGACGATCGGAGCATCGTCGGGCACGACGATGGTCTTCTCGCCGTCTTTGTACTTGAGCGTCATTCGCCGTCCTCCGGAGCTGACTGCGACCGCATCGGCCACCGTCGCGTTGGTCATCATGCTCCCAGGCTTGAGATCCCAAGGGTAGTGCCCTTCACCGGTTCCGCGCATCGACTCGGGGAACAGAAGCACCTCGAGCGCGACCTGCGTTCCGTCGGGTTGCGGCATGGTCGCGATTCCAACGAAGGTGCCGGGTTTGATCGTGCTCACGTCGGTCTTGACGACCGCCGTGACCGTGTAGTTCTCGGCGAGCTTCACGGCGAATGTCTCACCCGTGCGCGACTTGACCTGCAGGTTGAGCGCGTCGAGCGCCGCGATGTCGCCGCGGATGCGCTGCGTCGGTGGGGGCGCCTGCGCGAGCGCCGCCGCGCACAGCCCGCAAAGCAGATAGACCGCGAACGAAGAAGCATGTCTCATGCGATTCCTCCGGCAGTGATTCTTACGTCATGGACGGAGCAGCGGGTGGTTACCCCGGGGGCACTGGCGAGCTCCGGAACGAGGGTGGTGTCTGTGTGCACGTTCCGGTGGGGTACGTTGCTCTAACAGGGTTGCCCGGCGCGCTATTCCAGCAATCGGAATTGCTCGGGGCCGCTCAGCGTCGATGCGGCGGTGTCGGCTTCAGCGCGACCGACGAAGCGTTGCACGGTTCGTAAGGCCAAAAAACTACGGCCGGCCACCGCATCTGCGATGTCCGGCCGTCAGCAGCGATCGAGCGGCGCCCCGGCGCCGGCGACACGACCTACTTGAGATGGCTCGAAACCAGTTTGGTCATCTCGAACATCGATACCTGCTTCTTGCCGCCAAAAATTTGCCGCAGCTTTTCGTCGGCATTGATCAGGCGTTTGTTGATCGAGTCCTGCAGCTTGTTCTTCTTGATGTAGTCCCAGATCTTCTTGGTGACTTCCGTACGCGGCAGTGGCATCGCGCCGACTACGCTGGCGAGTGTGCTCGACGGCGTCATCGGTTTCATGAATGCGGCGTTCGGCTTGCGCTTGGCCCCCGACTTCTTGGCTTTCTTCGGCGCAGCTTTCTTCGCCGGTGCTTTCTTCGCGGGTTTCTTGGCGGACTTCTTCGCCGCAGGCTTCTTGGCGCCCTTCTTGGCGGTCTTCTTTGACGCTTTCTTGGCAGTAGCCATAGTTCTCCTTCCTGGTGGTTGATCGCTCCAATGCGACGGCGACGAGTATGGAGCGTGACCGATCTCCTGTCATCGATCCGTACTCCATCGGAACAAATATACCGCATTCTCGTAGGAGAGGTGTGCAATTTGTGCCCATCGGACGCATCGGGTTCGAGGGATGTTGCATCCGCGGGAATTCGAACCGGCGGACACGGCGCGGTATCGCGCCCGCGCCTCGTGCTCCAAGGCGCTTGAGTCGGAAGGCCTGCCGGTTCAAACTGCGTCGCCGGGACTCAGGGGAGCCCTGAACGGGCGCCGCGTGAAACGTATTCGAAGATCGTTCGGGTGCTGCGCCATAGCGGTATGGACCGCGCTGCCCGCGCTCGCCGAGCCGCCGGTGCCGATCTTCGATGCCCATCTGCACTACAACGCCGAGGCCGTGGCGGCGTACTCGGTGCCCGTCGTGCTCGATATCCTTCGGCGAAACAACGTCCGGGCGATCCTGGTGACCAGCACGCCCAACGAGGGGACGCGCATGCTGCTCGCCGCAACTTCGGCGGACCTCAACGTCGTGCCCTTCGTCCGCCCGTATCGCAGCGACGCGGATCGCGCGAACTGGTTCCGGGACCCGGGAACCCTGACGCTGCTCGAAGCGGAGCTCGGCCGGGGTGCCTATAGGGGCGTCGGCGAATTTCATGTCTTCGGCGACGACGCGGCGGGCGAGGTGATCGAGCGGGTGGTCGATCTCGCGACTGCCCGGGAACTCTATCTCCACGCCCACTGCGACGAGCGCGCGCTCGAGCTGATCCTCCGCCACAACGCGGCCGCACGCGTAATCTGGGCGCATAGCGGGTTCAGCGTGCCGCCGGAGCGTCTCGAGCGTGCCCTGGAGCGCTACCCGGCACTGCGCGGCGAGCTGTCCTATCGTTACGACATGACCAGCTCCGGGCGCCTCACGGCCGCCTGGCGGCGCCTCCTGTTGCGATTCCCCGATCGGTTCGTGATCGGCTCCGATACGTGGGTCAACGAGCGCTGGGAGCGCTACGACGAGATCATCGCCTGGTACCGCGGTTGGCTTGCCGATCTGCCCGAAGATGTGGCAAAGGCGATCGCATGGAGCAATGCCGAGGCTATGTTTTCCGCGCCGATGACCCGGCGCGCCGCAACGCAGCAGCCATGATTCGCACCACGCTTGGGCACTCCGCTTCGGAGCAGTGGTATCACCTGCGGGCGCGTGTGCTTGCGATCCGCGACGCTGGGATGCCGCTTGGCAACAACGAAGTCTTTACTCCGGGGAACGAATTACCGCCCGCCGCGCCCCCGAGGCAAGAATTACCGAACCACATTGCCGCCCGGCGCCCGCTTCAGAGTGCAAGTGACTGTCTGCACGAACAAAGCACGTTGGCACGGGCGTTGCTGACGCATCGCTGCCAAGGCTGCCACAACGGACCAGGGGATTCGAAAGAATGTTCCGTCCGGCCCT
>VBCL01000243.1 GCA_005888865.1 Betaproteobacteria bacterium
CCCCATGAACGAAATAAGATCCCCGGACGTGCCACGCGCGCGGCTATTGCCGCACGCGTGGATGGACAAGCGGGCTACTGCACCGCTTGCGAATGCCGCCCACCTGGCTTGGAGATATTGGACACAGCCTTGGCTGTCATCTCAGGTGGCTGCTTGCGGGACAGGTCGCCAAGAGACACGATGCCCACGAGGTGCTTGGACCGATTGAGCACCGGAAGCCGGCGTACCTTGATGTCGGCCATGTTGCGCGTCACTTCCTCGAGTTCCTGGTCGTCGAAGCAATAGAGGACTTCCTGGCTCATGACCTCGCGCACCGGCGTGTCTGGGGACTTGCCTTCCGCCACCGCACGAATGGCGATGTCGCGGTCGGTGATCATGCCCACCAGTCGATTGTCCTGGCCGACCGGCAGCGACCCTGCATCGATTTCAGCCATCATTTTCGCTGCGTCTTGGATCGACTGCGTGGGACTCGCCAGTTGCACGTCGCGGGTCATGCATTTGCTGATCTTCATCATCAGCCTCCTTTTGAATAGCCGCGTGCCGCAAGGTCTGCGACCTCGCGGAGGCACAGGCTCAAAAGGTCCGACAACGGGCTTCGGGGCAGGGTTCGCCCGAGGAAGCGCGATTTAGGTCACATCCCTGCCTCCGGTAGGGATTTGGCCAATGCGGCGAACCGACGAAAGCCTCCCAGGAGGGTGTTCAATCGCTGCGACCGACTGGACGATAAAATACGCTCTTTGGCCGTCGAATCAGGGAAGTGGAACATGAGCGAAGTACGATCCGCGGAAACCCTCGGTTTTCAAGCCGAGGTGAAGCAGCTCCTGCACCTGATGGTGCACTCGCTGTACGGTAACAAGGAAATCTTTCTGCGTGAGCTCGTTTCGAACGCGTCGGATGCGTGCGACAAGCTGCGCTTCGAGGCACTCGCCGATACCGCGTTGTGGGAGACCGATCCGGACCTGAAGATCCGTGTCGCCTACGACAAGGCCGCGCGCAAGTTGAGCGTGTCGGACAATGGTGTCGGCATGTCGCGCGACGAGGTGATCAGCAACATCGGCACCATCGCCAAGTCGGGCACGCGCGAGTTCTTCCAGAGCCTCACCGGCGATCAGGCCAAGGACGCGCATCTGATCGGTCAGTTCGGCGTCGGTTTCTATTCATCGTTCATCGTGGCGGACAAAGTGACGCTCGTTACGCGGCGCGCCGGGATGACCGCCGAGCACGGCGTGCGCTGGGAGAGCGACGGCGGTGGCGAGTACACCCTGGAGACGGTGACCCGCGAGGGGCGCGGCACCGAAGTCATCCTGCATCTGCGCGAAAGCGAGGATGAGCTCCTCTCCGGGTTCAGACTGCGCTCGATCCTGCGCAAGTACTCCGATCACATCACCATTCCGATCCTGATGAATAAAGAGGAATGGGACGAGGACAAGAAGGCGGAGGTGCTCAAGGACGAGGACGAGCAGATCAACCAGGCCTCGGCGCTGTGGGCCCGGCCCAAGTCGGAGATCACCGAGGAACAGTATCAGGAGTTCTATAAGCACGTCGGGCACGACTTCGAGCCGCCGCTCGCGTGGACCCATGCCCGGGTGGAAGGGAAGCAGGAATACACGATGCTTCTCTACCTGCCCGCGCACGCCCCGTTCGATCTGTGGGACCGCGATCACCGCCACGGCGTCAAGCTCTACGTCCAGCGCGTGTTCATCATGGACGATGCCGAGCAGCTCATGCCGGCGTACCTGCGCTTCGTGCGCGGCGTGATCGATTCCAACGATCTGCCGCTCAACGTCTCGCGCGAGATCCTGCAGGAGTCGAAGACGGTCGAGGCGATCCGCGCGGGCTGCGTGAAGCGCGTGCTGTCGCTCCTGGAGGATCTCTCCGAGAAGGAGAAGGACAAGTACGCCACGGTCTGGAATGAGTTCGGGCGGGTGCTCAAGGAAGGCGTGGCCGAAGATTTCGCCAACAGGGAGCGCATCGCCAAGCTCCTGCGCTTCAGCTCGAGCCGCGAGGAGAAGGAAGACGAGACCGTATCGCTCGCCGATTACGTCTCGCGGATGAAGGAGGGCCAGGATAAGGTCTACTACATCACGGCGGAGTCCTTCGGCGCGGCCCGGGCGAGCCCGCATCTGGAGATCTTTCGGAAGAAGGGCGTCGAGGTCCTGCTGATGCACGACCGCGTCGACGAGTGGGTCATGGCCAACTTGACCGAGTTCGAAGGCAAGAAGCTGCAATCGGTGGCGAAGGGCGATCTCGATCTCGGCAAGCTCGAAGACGAGGCGGAGAAGAAGGAGCAGGAGAATGAGGCGGGCGAGTTCAAGGAGCTCACCGACAAGATCGGGAAGGTGCTCGGCGAGAAGGTGAAAGACGTGCGCGTCACCCATCGCCTCACCGACTCGCCCGCGTGTCTGGTCGCGGATCCGTCGGCGATGAGCACGAATCTGGAGCGTCTGCTGAAGGCCGCGGGGCACAAAGTGCCGGAAACCAAGCCCACGCTCGAAGTGAACCCGCACCATCCGCTGGTGAGCGCGCTCAAGCACGAGTCCGACGAGAAGCGTTTCGCGGACTGGAGTCACATCCTGCTCGACCAGGCGGTGCTCGCCGAGGGCGGTCAGCTCGACGAGCCGGGCGCGTTCGTCAAGCGATTGAACGAGTTGATGCTGGATATGGCCGGATCGGGAAAGAGGATATGGACGCCGGGGAGTTGAGGCGGCCCGGCAACCGGCAAATTACATCCCAGGCAACGGATTAATCTCCATGACTTCTATGGAAGCCTGCGGGATCTGCAGGTGCGGATGGCCTTCGAATGTCTTTGCTGCCACCTCGTGTGACTCCGCATCGACGATCGCATACAGCATGATGTCGTTTCTTGCGTCAGCCGTGCCCTTCGACGTGACACGTTTGGTCTTTCCGACCCCGGCTCCCTTGTCAGCGAACATCTTTATGTGATCGCCCATCCATTTTTTCCAGTCCGCCTGCATCTTCTCCTCGGCCTCCTTTCTATGCTTGGGTTCGGTCTTCTTCCAGTCGTCAATTACCGAGGCGGGCGCAAGATAGGTAACAAGAAACTTTTTCATTTTCGAACTCCTTAGGAATAGAGGCCTCGCTGGATCGAGTGCGTGACCTATGGTTCATTAGGCCATTACACCCAGTGGTGAGTTCAATAATCCTGCGTCACACCTACGATGATCCGCATTCGTGAAATCGACCATCTTGTGTTGCGCGTTGTCGACATCGACAACATGCTTCGCTTCTATTGCGGAGTTCTCGGGTGTACGGTCGAGCGACGCCAGGATGAAATCGGCTTGGTTCAGTTGCGAGCCGGCCGATCTATCGTTGATCTCGTGCCTGTGGATGGCAAACTCGGTAGAGCGGGCGGCGCAGCACCTGGCAAAGAAGGACGCAACCTCGATCATTTCTGCTTTCGGATAGAGCCATTCGATGAACCTGCTATTCGCCGCCATCTCGAAACGCACGGCGTCGAAGCCGGCCCGGCCGCTTCACGCTATGGCGCAGAAGGACAAGGGCCGTCGATCTACGTCACAGACCCGGAGGGCAATGTCGTCGAGCTCAAGGGGCCACCAGAGCGTACCTCGTCGAGACCAGGTGGTGGCGCCAGTCCCTGACAGTCGAGTGTATTCTAAGGCACCAGGGGCATTCGGTCATTCACACCCCTAGCGGGTAGACGTGATCCGCCGAGTTCGGTCCAAGGTGAAAGGAATTTCATCGTGGGCAACAAAGGAGAAGGCCGATGCCGAGGGGGTTATTCACACTCGACGGGGTGATCGCAATACTGCGCCGCATTTACGTGACGCTCGTTAACAGCGACACAGCGCCGCAAGTCTGCAAGAAGAGACCCCTCTCGAAGCGGCCGTACGACCGCTCGCGCAAGCTCGCGGCGATAGGCCTTGTCTTGGTTGCGGCCGGGACCGGCCTTGGCGTGAATGGCGCAGGTGCCGAGGACGCGGCACAGGGCAAGGCGCTCCGGGTGGCGGTCAAACCGATTGCACCGTTTGTGCTCAAGCAGAGCAAGGATTTGACCGGTTTCAGTATCGATCTGTGGAACGCGCTCGCGCAGTCGCTCAAGGTCAACACCGCATGGGTTGAAGTCACGACAGTCGGTGATCAGTTGCAGGCGGTGAAAAGCGGCAAAGCAGACGTGGCGATCGCCGCGATCACCATCACGAAGGAACGCGAAAATGACGTCGACTTCACACAGCCCTATTTCGACTCCGGCTTGCAGATCATGGTGCACGCTCAGGGCAGCAATCACTTGTTGGATGTGTTCGACTCGATGCCATGGCCCACAATCGCCGCGCTCCTCGGCGCATTTTTTGCCATCATGTTCGTCATGGCCAACGTTCTATGGATAGTCGAGCGCCAAACAAGTAAACATTTTCAGAAGGGCTATCTGAAGGGGATGGCCGAAGGGCTGTGGGGTGTGGCCCTGATTGTCGCGACCGGCGAGCACGGCGACCGGGAGGCCCCCAGGGTAGTCAAGCGGCTCATCGTTTTCATGTGGTTGGTCGGCATAGTGCTGGTCGCACAATTAACGGCCGCGGTGACTTCCACGCAGACCGTCGATCGCCTGAATTCGAAGATCCGCGGACCGACGGACCTCGCTGGGAAGAAGATCGCGACCGTGGGTGGCACGGCCGCCGCAGACTACTTGACCGAGCAGGGGTTGCTATTTGTGAACGTGGCATCCGCGGAGGAAGGATGCGATCTCGTCGTGCAGGGTGACGTCCAGGCCATGGTCTTCGACGCACCGACGCTTCAGTACTTGGCCGCGAAGCGCGGCAATGGCGTCCTGCGAGTCGTCGGTCCGATCTTCGCGTCGCAAAAGTATGGTATTGCCGTGGACGATGGCAGTCCACTTCGTAAGCGGATCAACGGGGCATTGCTCGCAATGTACGAAGATGGGCGGTACAGAGCGCTTTACAGCAAGTGGTTCTCGCAGAGGTAGCGGCGTGGAGAACTCATGGTGTTGGAGATGCCACGATCGGCCGTTCTTCGACAGCGCCTAATCGACTGGCTTTTTCCCTGGCCGAAGAATATCCAGGAGCGCTTCCACCACGCCGCCGGCAACCATGCCTATTCGGCGAGCCGCCGCTTCGGACAGGTCGGCAATGCGTCCGGACACGAACGGGCCGCGATCGTTCACCACGACCTCCACACTGCGTTGGTTCCCTAGATTGGTGACGCGCACGCGCGTGCCGAATGGCAGCGTTCGGTGCGCCATGGTGAGCGCTGTGGGATCGAACGGCTCGCCGCTGGCGGTCTTCCTGCCCGCGAAATCATTGCCGTACATCGAAATGCGGCCGCGTTGTTGCCGGCTTATCGCAGTTTCGTCAGACGATGGCGGTGCCGGGGGTGGAGGAACAGTCGGTGGCGGCGGCTCCGGAGGTGAAGGAACAGCCGGTGCCGGCGTCGGCGGTGCGGGCTCGGGCGCGCGCTCGAGCTGCGCGCAACCGAACAGCATCGGGCAAGCGAGCGCCGCGACGAGATGCGACGATGGCCGGGATCGCGGTCGACATGCTGACATCGCGGAATCCTGCACGTTGAACCCAGAACTGTACAACGGTGCAGCGCGAACGACCCCGATCGACGAGTACTTGGGGTCAAATACCGCTCCCACTTCCGGCGCGAAGCGCGAGCCGCAAGGATCCGAGCTTCATGCCCGTCCCATCTGCCGCATGGGAAAGGCCGATACCTTCGCTTTCAGTTACGCGTCTACCTTGTGCTCGCAACGCCCAAGGCCGCCAGTGTGGACCCTTCCAGTTCGCCGGTCTGAGGCAAGCCGGAGTCTTGCTGGAATCGCCTCACCGCATTCTCGGTGCTTGGACCCCACTGACCATCGATCGGGCCGGCGTTGTAGCCCTTATCGTTCAGGGATTGCTGAACGCTACGGACCGTGGTCGGATCGTAACGAGACGACGCCGTTGAAGACGAGTACGCCGAAGACCTCGTGCTCTGGTCTTTCCCGGCCACTTCGTGGCCCGCGTAGCCGCCGCCAACCCCGCCCACAACGGCGCCCACAGGCCCGGCGACCACCGCGCCCGCGACGGCGCCGCCTCCGGCGCCGAGTGCCGTACCTTCAGTCTTGTCCATGCTGTGCCAGGTCGAGCAACCCGCAAATGCGGCAACCATTGCGAATGCCGTCATGCTCTTGGCCATGTCCGATGATTTCATGGAGTCCTCCATCGTCCGTCACGATGCTCAGCCGAATCTTCAGCCCCAGGCTGAGGAATCGACCGATGGCTGCCAACGCAGCCACGATCGCTCGTCATTACGATACGCGCGCGACGCGACGAAGCAATCAGCCGCTCACCTAAAATCGATCAGCCGTTTGCCTAAAATTACGTAGGACATTCGGCTGGTGCGGGCAGCCGTCGAGAGACAACGCGCCGACAAGACTAGTCCGTCCGGAAGGGCTCGCGCCCGTGGCCGCCGCGCTCGTATTCGGCAATGACCTGGGCTCCGAGCAGGAGCACCATCGCCGCGATTTCGAGACTCAGCAGGACCACGATCGCGGTGGTGAGCGAGCCGTACACGATCCTGATTTGCGACAGCGTGGAGAAGTACCACACGAGCAAATGTCGCGTGAGCTCCCACAGCAGGCCGGCAATGACGCCGCCAATGAGTGCGTGGCGCCACGACGGACGCCCGACGGGCATCACCATGTAAATCGAGGTCAGTACGATGATCTCGCCTATCACGCCGAGGACATAGAGCAGGAATCCCGAAACGCCGACCAACGACCGGGTACGCCCGAGGAACTCTATGCTCTCCTGGCCCATCGCCTGCAGCGCGCCGGCAACGAAAGTCACGATGAGCGCACCGATCCCAAGGAACAGGATGCAGAAGAATGGGATCAGCGCGGAGATGACGAAGTGTCTCCGCCGAATCTTTACGCGGTGGTAGAAAATGACCGACATCGCATTTTCCAGCACCGTGAACGCGAGCGAGCTGAAGAACAGCAGGGTCACGACGAGGACCCAGCCGATGACGTGGCGATGCTGGAGGAAGACCGCCAGCTCTCCCATGATTACGTCGGACTCTCCCGGCACCACCAGCTCCAGATAGCGACCGAGCGTGGTCAATAACGCCGTCTCTTCGACGAAATTGGCCATCACGATGAGGATGAGAATCAGCAGCGGCAGGATCGAGAGCAGCGTGTTGTAAGCGACCGCACCGGCGAGCAAGTAGCCCTGATTGGCACGAAAAGCTCGCAAGACTCGAATGGCAAAAGCGCCGGGGTGCTTCAGTACCACCGATGCGCGCGTGCGGAATCTGGACATGTCGGAGGGGAGGCGGAGCGGCTCGCAGCCGACGCGATGAAGGCCGGCGCCCGTGATTATCTGCCTAAATCACTCATCTCCGAATACCGGGCTTGTCGGAGACGCACCTGGCCGTACAATTGCGACTCAGGTTTGCCAGGGGGAAGCCAGCATGATCAAGATCGCGAGACCGGATCTGGACGGCGCCGTTCGGGCAGGGATCGTGAGCGCCGAACAGGCGGATCGTCTCGCAGCCTATCTTGGCGGCGTTACCGCGAGCCAGGAGCAACCGAGCTTTTCGTTCGTGCACGTCCTCTACTACCTGGGCGGCATGATCGCCATTGGCGCGATGTCGCTGTTCATGACGCTCGGCTGGAATGCGCTCGGCGGATGGGGCGGATGCGTCACCGCGATCCTCTATGGCGTGCTCGCGCTGCTCCTTTCGCATTGGTTCCTCGAGCAGAAGCAACTCTATATTCCTGCCGGCATCATGGCGACGCTCGCGGTTGTCATGGTGCCGCTGGCGATCTTCGCCGCGCAGATGGCGCTCGGTTACTGGGGCGAGAACAAACCGTATCGCGATTTTCACGTCTTCATCGATTGGCGCTGGATCATGATGGAACTCGGCACACTGGCCATCGGAGCCGTTCTGCTGTGGCGCTATCGGTTCCCGTTCATGCTCATGCCCATTGCAGTCACGCTGTGGTACATGAGCATGGATCTCGTGCCGTTCCTCTTCGGTGAGAATCGGCCGTACAACTGGGACCTCTACAAGGTCGTCTCGGTGTACTTCGGACTGGCGATGACGCTGCTCGCCTTCTGGGTGGATTTGCGCTCGCGAGCCTCGCGCGACTACGCCTTCTGGTTGTACGTTTTCGGCGTGCTGACGTTCTGGGGCGGCCTTTCGTCCATGAATTCGAACAACGAGCTCAGCAAGCTTGCCTATTGCGGCATCAACGTGCTCCTGATTCTCATCGGAGCCGTGCTGGGACGCCGAGTGTTCGCGGTGTTCGGCGGACTGGGCGTCGCGTTCTATCTCGGGCATCTCTCCCAACGGGTATTCAAGGACAGCCTCCTTTTTCCGTTCGCGCTCTCGCTGATCGGTCTCGCCATCATCGGGCTCGGCGTGCTATGGCAGCGACGGGAAGCGCAGTGGTCGGCAGGGCTGCGCGGGTTTCTCCCCGCGGCCTTTCGCGAGCTGCTCGACGCGCGCGCAGTGCGCTAAGGCACCCGGCGGCCGTGAACGCGCCCCACCGACCGTGGATCCGATGAGCAGCGTTACACCGAGCGTTCCAACCGCCCTCGCCGTGCGCAGCGTCACGACGCGTGCGGTCGCGGTTCCTCTGAACTTCGCGCTCGGCACAAGCGTCACGGTCATTCGCACCGTCCCGCTGTTGCTCGTCGACCTGCTGACCGAAGAAGGCATC
>VBCL01000244.1 GCA_005888865.1 Betaproteobacteria bacterium
CCGTCATCCTGATCGTGCCGATGTGCTTGCTTGCCGCCACTATCGGGGTGCGCATCATGGGCCAGGACGTCAACATCCTCACCCAGATCGGCTTCATTGTGCTGGTGGGATTGGCCGCCAAGAACGCGATCCTGATCGTCGAGTTCGCCCGGGACATCGAGCTTGAGGGTAAACCGCGCCTGGAGGCGGTGATCGAGGCCTGCCGGTTGCGACTGCGGCCGATCCTGATGACCTCCTTCGCATTCATCCTCGGCGTGCTGCCGCTCGCGATCTCCACCGGCTCCGGATCGGAGATGCGCCAGGCGGTCGGCGTCGCCGTGTTCTTCGGCATGCTCGGCGTCACGCTGTTCGGCCTGATCTTCACGCCGATCTTCTACATGGTGGTGCGCAACCTCGCGGAAGGCAAGAACGAGGGCAAGCCGACCCAGGCGACGGCGGCCGCGGCGGAGTGAGTTGCGGTGACGCCGATGCGCGATGAAGCCGGAACAACTCGCGCTCGCTGCGCACGTGGATCAAATAGTACGTGTGAGACAGGAGGACGGGCGATGGCCACGACGGTTGAAGGCCCTGTTGGAAGTCACGACAACGACTGGACGTCTGCAGAGACTGCCGCCGGGCGCAACGTTGGCCTCTCCTTTTGGAGAGGCGTTCGAGGAAGGTGCCCGCGCTGCGGGCGCGGCCGCCTGTTTCGTGCGTTTCTCAAAGTCGACGACCACTGCTCTGTCTGCCGCCTCGATTTCACCGGCCACCGGGCCGACGACCTGCCGGCCTACTTAGTGATCGTCATCGTCGGACACGTCTTGGTTCCGGTAATTCTCTGGATCGAGGTGGACTATGCACCGTCCCTGGCGTTTCAGCTTGGCGTCTACCTTCCGATTACGGCCTTGGCCTCGATAACTCTCCTGCAGCCGGTCAAGGGCGTCGTCGTGGCGCTGCAATGGGCGCTCAGGATGCACGGCTTCGGCGCGCACCCGCCCGGCGAACTCCAGGCTTGAGGCGGAAGGTGCCTCAACAGAACGGCGGCCGAGAAGCGAGCGCGAGCACCAGCAATTTCATTCGCAGCATCATAGCGTCTGACGTCGAGACCGGCCGCACGCGCGTCGTGGTGACGCGCTTTCCACCCGAGCCGAACGGCTTCCTCCACCTGGGGCACGCGAAGTCGATCGTACTGAATTACGAGCTTGCGAAGGAATTCGGCGGCCGCTGCAACTTGCGCCTCGACGATACGAACCCGGCAAAGGAGAGGGTGGAGTACATCGACGCGATCAAGCGCGACGTCCAGTGGCTCGGATTCGATTGGGCGCAGGGCCTGCACTTCGCCTCCGACTACTTCGAGCAGCTCTACGCGTGGGCCTGCCATCTCGTTCGCATCGGCAAGGCCTACGTGGACGACCAGTCCGCGCACGATATCAGAGAGGGCAGAGGGACATTGACGAGCCCTGGCCGGAACAGCCCGTTCCGCGACCGCAGTGTGAAGGAAAATGCTGAGTTGTTCGCGCAGATGCGCGCCGGCGAGTTCAGGAACGGCGAGCGGGTGCTCCGCGCGAAAATCGACATGGCGTCAGCGAACCTCAACCTGCGCGACCCCGTCATCTACCGTATTCTCAACGCCGGCCATCCGCGCACCGGCGTGGCTTGGCGCATCTACCCGAGCTACGATTTCGCGCACGGCCAGTGTGACGCCATCGAAGGGGTGAGCCACTCGCTCTGCACCCTCGAGTTCGAGGATCACCGACCTCTGTACGATTGGTTCCTCGACAACCTCCCAGTGCCATCGCGACCCCGACAGTACGAGTTCGCTCGCCTGGGCATTACGCATACCGTTCTCTCAAAACGCGCGCTGACGCAGCTAGTGCGCGACGGCCACGTGGCGGGCTGGGACGATCCGAGGATGCCGACGCTTGCGGGCCTGCGCCGACGCGGCGTGCCGCCCGAGGCGGTGCGCCGGTTCATACGCGGCGTCGGAGTTTCGAAGGCCAATAGCACGGTCGACGACGGTGTCCTGGACGCAGCGATCCGGGATGTCCTCAACGAGCGGGCTCCGCGCCGAATGGCGGTGCTCAAGCCGCTCAAAGTGACAATCGAGAACTATCCCGCGGGCCGGATAGAAGAGTTCGACGCGCCAAACCATCCGGCGGACCCGGCCTTCGGGAGGAGAGCCGTCCGGTTCTCCCGCGAGGTGTACATCGAGCAAGACGACTTCCAAGAGGCGCCACCACATGGTTTCCGGCGCCTCGCGCCGGGCCGCGAGGTGAGGCTCCGCTACGCCTACCTCGTCACTTGCCATGATGTCGTGAAGGACGCAGCAGGCCGTGTGGTCGAGCTACGCTGCGCCTACGACCCCGACAGCAGGGGTGGCGCCGGCGGGCGAAAAGTCGGGGCGACAATCCACTGGGTCAGCGCCGTGGATGCGTTGCCAGCAGAGGTCAGGCT
Organism: Betaproteobacteria bacterium; assembly: GCA_005888865.1. Lineage (GTDB taxonomy): Bacteria > Pseudomonadota > Gammaproteobacteria > Burkholderiales > Casimicrobiaceae > PALSA-1003. Next base: position 2,434 of record VBCL01000244.1, read on the forward strand.
CTACGGCCGGCTCTTCTCAGCAGCGAGTCCGAGCCCGACGGACCTCGCAGCCGACCTCGACCCACATTCCATGCATACGCTGCGCGGCTGCCTTGTCGAGCGCGCAACCGCCTCCGATCCCCACGGCGAGGCGTTGCAGTTCGAGCGCCAAGGCTATTTCAGCCACGACGATGATTCCCGCCCCGAACGGCTGGTCTTCAATCGAACCGCCTCGTTGCGCGAGAGCCCGGGAAAGCCGCCGACAGCGCACCTCGACCTTCTCATGGGCACGCGGAAGCAATCGAGATCGTCTTCGATCCCGCGGTCGTAAAGCTACCCGGCGGACTTGATGGCGGTCCATTCATGGTCGGTGAGTTCGTAGCGCATGATTCGAGCCCTCGCTTCCAGGGCTTGGATCACGTTCCGGCACGCGGCCTCAACCGACTCTGCCGCAGTACATTTGGGTCGCTATCCACCCAGAAGCGGACTCGTTGCACTCACCTTGAGTTCTTCGGTTTTTGACCTGTTGCGGAAGTGGTCGGCTTTAGGGGCGAGCGCAACCGGCGCTTCTGCCAATAGGTGACATTCGGAATGAAGAGGCCGCCAACTGAGGCGGCCTTACCGTGGGCCAATTCGGACCACGGCCATCTCCGCGATCTCTCGCGGCTTGCTAATGCCTGTCGTGCCGACTCACGGCCTGTCATTTCGCGCGCGCCTTCAAGAAAACCACCGTGTGGCTCCGCACAAATATCTTTCCGACTTGAGGGTCGAGGAAGCCAAGCGGGTGATGCTGACAACCAAGCTTCCGCTTAGAGTGTCGCGGGTGTTAGCTAGAGAAGACCTGCAGCTGCGGCACTGTCCCGGTCAGCTTGCTGTTGTCGAACAATCGCGAGCTGTTGGCTGCACACACCAAAGTCGCTGGTGTCAGCGCGTATTCCGAACTTTTCACAGAATGCGAGGTTTTCAGCTGCAATCTCGCGATCGAGTTGGATTTTCGCGTTGGCCCGTGTCGCGGGAGCGGAGACGAAAGTGGCGTACGCACCGAACGACAGCAGCACCACAATGAACAATGAAAACAGGAGCCGCGAACCTACACTACTGTCGATAGCATTAGCATTCAAATCGGTCATTGTAGAGTTCCTTTCAAATGGTGAAATATTCGCAGTACGATTTCCCAGGCCAGGAACCTAGCCCCATGCGCCAGCGCCGGGGCGCAGGACAACTCCGATGGATAATCGGCTCGTTTCTTACGCGGGCTTGATCATATCCCGTGCATAGGCCAGGCCGATACCGTATCCGCCGCCGTGAGCTTCCACGATCGCTCGCGCCCCATCATAGGTCTCATGCCGGGTCCAATCGCGCTGGAGTTCCAGAAGGACCTGGATCCACGACGTCGGCTTCGCCCCCGCCGCTTCCATCCGTCGCATCGCCAGATCGTGACTAACCGAAGTGAGCCCGCCGCAAGCGTCGCCGACGACGTGTACCTCATACCCCGCCGCACGAGCGGAGAGCACCGGAAAAGTCACGCACGCTTCCGTCAATAGGCCCGAAAAGATCAGCTTCCGCCGTCCGGTCGCCACGATCGCGCCGCGCGCAGCGTCGTC